>NZ_JAMBLN010000006.1:0-157866 GCF_023337025.1 Mediterranea sp. ET5
TAATGCTTAACTCAATAACTATCATCCATCCATTGATAATATATATATATTCAATATGAAATAACAAGTTGGAACATCTTAAATCAAAATAGGCTAACAAAGCATCAATAATATACAGAATGACACAAAAACAAGACTTCTGCTTGACAGAATCAGTACTTTCACCGTTTCCAGCTAACGCGTCTTTTTGAAAAATCGACCAAAGTAGGGTATTTTAAGAATATTCATGCGATTTGGCTTGCATGATTATTCCGTTTAAGTCCCCAAAGCGCATACTTATGCAGCCAAACAATATTGTTTCACTCGTCAAACAATATTGTTTCACGTGTCAAACACTTGTGTTTGGTGTCTCAAACAATATTGTTTCATCGGCGAAACACATTTGTTTGACGTACGAAACGCTTATTTTATAAAATTGAAAGATTTGTTTTACTTCATTCACCTCCAGTTTGTACGGGAAGGCACTCAATCGGGAACTATTGTTTTGAGGGGTAAAAACGGTCGGTTGAAAACAGGATGAATGAGGAAAAGGACAATTATCCGCCAGGAAGAAGGGAAAAAGAACGAAACGACAACAATGTGTATTTAGCAAATCGCTCCAGAATGCCTTCTTTGCGTTTCAACTCATCCTTGGGGCTGAAAACGGGCATTCTGGAGCGATTCGTTTGACGTTTTGACACTTTGTCAAGACAGCAGTCATGCAGGTCCGGCTCATTCGCCGGTACGCAACAAGGCTTCTTCGGCTTGTTCGATTTGTTCGAAATGGAACTGGTCGACGACAGCCTGCATCTGCAGGGCAATCTCCTCGGTACAGAGGTTGCCGATGCTGCCTTCATGGGTATGATGTACCTGCTTGTCCGTCGTGAACTTGCCGGCCTCGATTTCGAGTCCTACCTGCTTGTAGGCGTCGCGGAACGGCACGCCCGAGGCTGCCAACCGGTTGACTTTCTCTACACTGAAGATGGGGGCATAACGGTCGTCGTCGAGGATGTGGCGGTTCACCTCCATGCGCTCCACGATGTAGTCCACCATCAGCAGACAGTCCTTCAGCTCGTCGAAGGCGGGGAGGAACACTTCCTTGATGATTTGCAAGTCGCGGAAGTAACCGGAAGGGAGGTTGTTGGCTATCATCATGATTTGCTGGGGAAGTGCCTGGATTTTATTGCATTTGGCACGCGTCAGCTCAAACACGTCGGGGTTCTTCTTGTGCGGCATGATGCTCGACCCGGTCGTACACTCGTTGGGGAGCTTCACAAAGCCGAAATTCTGGCTGTTGAACAGGCAGGCATCATAGGCGAGCTTGGAGAGCGTTCCGGCAATCGTTGCCAGGGCAAACGCCACGTTACGCTCCATCTTGCCACGTCCCATCTGCGCATAGACCACATTGTAGTTCAGGCTTTCGAAGCCCAACAGGCGAGTGGTCAGCGTACGGTTGAGGGGGAAGGAAGAGCCGTAGCCCGCAGCGGAACCCAACGGATTACGGTTGCACATTCGGAAGGCTGCATGCAGGAAAAGCATGTCGTCCACCAGGCTCTCGGCGTACGCACCGAACCAGAGACCGAACGACGAGGGCATGGCTATCTGCAGATGGGTGTAGCCGGGCATGAGCACCTCCTTGTAGGTCTCGCTCTGCTTCTGCAACGTGTGGAAAAGGCGTTCGGTCAGCCGGGCGATTTCCTTCAGACGGTCACGTGTGAACAGCTTCAGGTCGAGCAGCACCTGGTCGTTCCGCGAACGTCCGCTGTGAATCTTCTTGCCTACATCGCCCAACCGACGTGTCAGCATCAGTTCCACCTGCGAATGTACGTCCTCGATACCTTCCTCTATGACAAACTCGCCGCGTTCCGCCAGTTCATAGATGCGCCGCAGCTCATGCAGCAGCAGGTCCAGCTCTTCGGCAGTCAGCAGACCGATGCTTTCGAGCATGGTGATGTGTGCCATCGAACCGATGACGTCATACTTTGCCAGATAAAGGTCCAGCTCCCGATCGCGCCCCACGGTGAAGCGTTCGATCTCCTTGTTCATTTCGAAATTTTTCTCCCAGAGTTTCATGTTCGTGAAAAAGTAAAGGGTTATAAGTTTCGCACAAGCTCAACTTGACAGTCGGCAAGGCGTCGTCAGCCGTTGTACGGGATGACAGCCAGCATCTCGGCAAGCTTCTCCAGTCCGTCCTGCATGGGTTTGGACACCATTCCCTTGAGGAACATGTTGATTTCTGCCTTGATGGTGAGCTTCATCTTGCATTCGGTCTCAGTGACAGGCAGCAGCTGAATCCACAGGTTGAAGGGGATGGGCGAATTTTCCGCCTCAAACTTGATGGTCTTCAACGGTTCACGGTCGACAATGCGGAGCGACAGACGTCCTACGGGGGACACATTGAAGCTCACCGAGTCGGCATCAAACCGGAGGTCTTCTATCTTGTCGGCAGGAATGCGGTCTTTGACAGCTTCCAGATGGTTCAGGTCGGAGAGCTTGGCATACACCTGCTCCTGGCTGTAAGGAATCATCTTGATTCCACTTTCAAATTGAGTCATATTTGTCTGTTTTAAAGATCTAGGAATAAAAAAGGGGATGAGTGGACAATCCGACTTGTCCACCATAAAACAAAAGAGAACGACCCGGAGGGCACAGAGTCATGCCCCGGATTGTTCTCTTCACACTATCATTCAATCTGCGTTTACTTTACGTTCCAGTTAGCCGGATCTTTCCGCCACGCCTGCAACACCTCGATGTCCTCTTCGGCAATGTATTCAGTGTCCAGCGCCACTTTCAATACTGCCTCATAGTTGGTCAGCGTCAACAGCTTCACATTGGCAGCCTTGAATGCCTCCACAGCAACCTGGAAACCATAGGTGAACGAAGCCACCATGCCAATCACTTCACAGCCGTTCTGACGCAGTGCTTCCACTGCTTTCAGGCTGCTGCCACCGGTAGACACCAGGTCTTCGATTACAACGACTTTCATTCCCGGACGAAGCTCACCCTCAATGAGGTTTTCCAGTCCGTGGTCCTTCGGTTTCGAACGGACGTACACAAACGGCAGGTTCAATTCGTCGGCAACCAATGCGCCTTGGGGAATGGCTCCGGTAGCCACACCGGCAATGGCATCCACTTGGCCAAACTTTTCCAAAATAAGACGTGAGATTTCAATCTTCACGAAATTACGTAACGAGGGATAAGACAACGTTTTGCGATTGTCACAATAGATAGGCGATTTCCAACCCGAAGCCCAGGTGAACGGATTGGCCGGCTGCAGCTTGATGGCCTTAACCTTCAATAATTTCTCGGCGAAAAGTCTTTCCAATGTCTCCATAATCGATTTATATGTGTATAGTTTTTGGTGATATAACGCGCAAATATAGCAGATGATGTTTGAAGGACAACCATTTGCCGCTTTGTTTTTACAAAAATTAAGCGTCGATACGAATTGGCAAGATGTTCAAAAAAGTCAAAATGGAGAGCAGGCAGAGGTTCTGTACCGGACGGATGCCCGGCACGGCTAGTAGGTGCACCCCAGCGAAAGAACGCTGAAACGTATGCCAGGACACGCCATCAGGGCATCTGCACAGGCACGGATGGTGGCTCCGGTGGTGACGACATCGTCCACCAGCAGGACGTGCTTCCCTGCCAGTTCCTCGGGATGTCTCACCTCGAACAAACGTTCAGCATTTTCAAAACGTCCGCGGACACTCTGCCGGGTCTGTGTCGGGTTTTCACGCGTACGCACCAGGCGGGTCTCCAACACCGGTATTCCGGTCTTCGACGACACACCGCGGGCAATCATGGCTGCCTGATTGTAGCCTCGTTCCCGCAAGCGTCCGGGTGCCAGCGGAACGGGGATGATGCAGTCGATGCCTTCAAAGAAGCCTGAATCAAGGATATCCCATGCCAGCAGCCGTCCGAAGAACACCCCGATGTCCGGCTGGTCATGGTACTTCAGACTGTAGATGATGTTGCACACCGCAGCCCCCTTCTCGTAAAGGAACAGGGCAGCGGTACGTTCCAGGGGAAAGATACCCCGGAAACGTTCCTCCATGAGGTTTTCGGGATGCAGGTGAAAGGTCGTGCGGGGAAGGTCCATCAGGCAGGGCAGGCAGATGTGCCTCTCCTCGACGGTCAGGAGACGTCCGCACATCAGGCACTGACGGGGATAAATCCAGTCGAGCAGGGTTTCAATCCATAAATTCATCATCGTCAGCCTCCGGCAGGCAACGGCGAATGGCATCCATCTCATACCCCCGTCCGAGGGCGAAGCGGATGAGCTTGCCGTTGCGTTCATAATCGGTACGTGCCTTCACGTGCTTGCGTTTGGCAGCAAGTAGCGTGCGAAGTCCGTCGAGGTACTCTTCTTCGTCGAGCTCGTCGAGGAGTCCGGCATAGACTGCCGACGGGACCTTCTTCAGCTTCAGCCCCTGCGCGATCTTGTTGCGTCCCCACTTGTCAAACCGGGACTTGTCGTGGATGTAGAAACGGGCATAGCGCGCCTCGTCGATGTAGCGTTCCTTCACGAGACGTTCCAGGATGCGTTGCTGCGCCCCGTCGTCCACACCCCATGCCGTCAGCCTGGCAATCACCTCCGAGCGACAATGTTCTGCCGACGAGCAATATGCCGCGGCTTTATAGAGTGCTTCTTCTTCAGTCAGTTCTTTCATAGGCTAGCTTTTACCATACGGTCGTTGCCCGAGAGGTCCTTCCGCAGTTCGACGGACGGGAAGCCCGCTTCCTGCAACAGGCGGACCGTCTCCGGACCGTATGCACGGTTGATTTCAAAATAGAGTGCTCCACCGGGATTCAATGCCCGACGGGCATAACCTGCCACGGCACGGTAGAAACGCAGCGGGTCGTCATCGGGAACAAACAGTGCGGTGGAAGGCTCCCATAGCAGCACATTGCGTTCCATCTCCGCCTTCTCAGACTCGGTGACGTAAGGTGGATTGCTCACCAGGACATCCACCTGCCTGTCAGGGAGCGACGGTGCCAGTATGTCCTGCTGACGGAAGGTCGCCTCCACCCCCAGCTTCCGGCTGTTCTCCCGTGCGACACACAGTGCCTCTTCGGAGATGTCCCAGCCCTCTGCCTTCACTCCGGGAAGGATGGCTGCCAGGGTCAGGAGGATGCAGCCGCTGCCTGTCCCCACATCCAGGATGGAACGCACCTGCCTCTTTTCAGCGTCGGCACCTATCCAATACACCAGCTCGGCAGTTTCCGGACGGGGAATCAGCGTAGCGGGAGTGACGCGGAACGTCCGTCCGCAGAAGTCGGCTTCCCCTAAAATATATTGTATGGGTTCCTCCTTCTGTAAACGTTCCGTAATCTTTACCCACGCGAGACGTTCGTCTGCCGATAAAGTCCTATCTTTGCCCATGCAGACGTCCAGCCTGGTCACACGGAACAGCTTTTCCAGCATCAGGTAGGCGACAGCTTGTATTTCTCCGGGCGGATATATGCCCGACAACTGTTGCTTGAGGTAAGAGATTGCTTGCTTCATACTGTCTGCAAAAGTAGAAAGTTTAGCGCGAAAAGCATCACACGGCGGCGTGGTTTTATTCCACTGACGAGGATTCAGCCGACAGGTAGTCCCGGGGACATCGTTTCTTTCCGGGACAGGTCTTGTCAGCTCGTCGATTTGCCGCCTGAGTCCGCGCAAGTCAAACAACATCACATTATGGACGAAGACGAAAAGTACATGCGCCGCTGCATACAGCTGGCACGCAACGGAGTCATGGGGGCAGCCCCCAATCCGATAGTAGGCGCCGTCATCGTGTGCGACGGGAAGATTATCGGAGAGGGTTATCACCGCCGGTGCGGACAGGCACACGCCGAAGTGAATGCCGTGCGTTCCGTGACCCAAACGGAACTGTTGAAACGCTCCACCATCTATGTCAGCCTGGAGCCTTGCTCACACTATGGCAAGACGCCTCCCTGCGCCAACATGCTTATCGAAAAAGGCATTCCCCGTGTTGTCGTGGGTTGTGTGGACCCCTTTTCCCAAGTGTCGGGACGCGGCATCCGGAAGCTGCGCGATGCGGGAGTCGAGGTCCGTGTGGGCGTCCTGGAGCGTGAATGCCGCAACCTGATACGCCGCTTCATCACGTTCCACAGCGAACGGCGTCCCTACATAGTCCTGAAATGGGCACAGTCGGCAGACGGCTTCATCGACCTTGAACGCACGGAGGGCAGTCCGGTTGTGCTCTCTTCTCCCGAAACCCAGATGCTGGTCCACCGGCAACGTGCCTGCTGCAAAGCCATCCTGGTGGGACGGCGCACGGCTCTGCTTGACAATCCCAGTCTGACGGTCCGACATTGGCACGGTGAAAATCCGCTGCGGCTCGTCATCGACCGTGAAGGCAGCCTTCCGGATGATTTGCGGCTGTTCGACGGCAGTACACCGACGGTGGTGTTCACCGGACAAACCACCCGCCTGCATCCGGGGACAGAGTCTGTGACACTCGATTTCAGCCGCGACATCCTCCCACAGATGATGGACTTCCTGTACCAACGCAACATCCAGTCGCTGCTGGTGGAGGGCGGACGCGAATTGTTGCAAAGCTTCATTGATGCCGGTTTATGGGACGAGGTTTTCATCGAACGTACCCCTCGTATCCTGGGACAGGGTGTACCGGCTCCCGAGATGGGCACATCCGCCTGTTTCCGTGGCATAAAGCGCTTTCAATCGGACTATTTGCACTACTTCCGCCGTGCCGAATGGTCCGTCGATGAAATGTGCTGAGGTGTAGACAAATTAGGAAGTTTTATCTATAATTTTGTATAAAACTACTCACCTTGTTAGTATAGTAGTGGAAATTGTTTCTATTTTTGCAGCTTGTAATCAATTATCATTTCAATGAGAAAGAACTCTTTATATCTACTTATAGGGCTATTGGCGATAACCTTCGCTTTCACTTCCTGTCTGGACAGCAACACCACGGAGTACGAACTGACTCCGGATGCAGCCATCACGGCGTTCTCCGTCGGGGACATCACCATGACAGACACCATCAAGACCAAGGACGGCAAAAAGGACTCTACCATCTATTACACAGTACCTGCCTCCTCCTATAAGTTTTCCATTGACCAGCAGAACGGACGGATATTCAACAGCGACTCACTGCCTGTGGGCACCAAGGTGGACAAGCTGACCACCAGCCTCTCGTACTACGGCTACTACGTGACTTACCTGAAGAATGACAAAGATACCCTGTGGACGGACACCGACTCCATCGACTTCACGCGTCCGCTGACCTTCAAGGCCTATGCCCTCAACGGCAGCATCCGCCAATATCAGATAGAAGTCCGCGTACACCAGCAAGACCCGGACTCGCTGCAATGGACCCGACTGACGGACACCAGCCTGTCCATCCCGGAAAATGCAGTCCATAAGGCTGTCTGTACCCCGGGCAAGCTGTACATCTTCGCCCAACGCGGAGAGAGCCTGCAGGTCACCTCATCCGCCAACGGCACTTCCTGGAGCGGATGGCAGACCGTTTCACTGCCGGGAACTGCCGACTACACGTCGGTAACGACTTTGGACGGACAGCTCTACATCCTGGCAGACAACAAGCTCTACCTCTCCGATGACGGCGTGACCTGGACGGCTGCCAACACCGAGCGGACCTTCGACAAGCTGTTTGCCGCCTCTCCCAAGCTGGGCGAGCTCTATGCTTTGTCCGGCAATGAACTGGTATCCGTCTCGGCTGACGGGACACAAGTCAGCGCGACCGGCACTGCCAACACCTACTTCCCGACACAGAACCTGTCATACGCAGCCACCACACCGGACAGCAACACATCGCTGGAACGTCTGGTCGTAGTCGGTACACGCGACGCCTCCCTTGCCAACGACACCACTGCCACCGTATGGGCCAAGCTGTCCAACGAACCGGCATGGTCCCACTATCCACAAGCCACCAACAATACCTATGGCTGTCCGAAGCTGAAGAACCTCGCAGCATTTGCCTATGACGGCAAGCTCTATGCCTTCGGTGGAAGCTATGATATCCCCAGCACACAGACTCCTCCGGTACGCCTTGTCCCCTTCCAGTATCTCTATGAATCCATGGACGGTGGCATCAGCTGGCATCCGCAGACAGAGAAGGTGATGCTGCCGAAAGAATTCCTCAACCGTACGGCATCCTTCTCCTACGTGGTGGACGAACACAACTTCATCTGGGTCTTCTGGAGCCAGTCGGCACAGACCAACGGACAGACGGAAGTGTGGCGCGGCAGAATCAACCGCCTGGGCTTTTAATTAAATAAGGTGTAGGCTTCAAACCGACAGAAACGAAGATACTATGTCATATAAAGAACAAATCGACAAAAGCAGAATCCCGGTCCACGTCGCCATCATCATGGATGGGAACGGACGATGGGCCAAGCAACGCAACCAACACCGGAGCTATGGACACCAGGCAGGTGTGGAGACGGTCCGCAACATCACACAGGTTGCTGCGGAAGCCGGAGTGAAATACCTCACTCTCTACACCTTCTCCACCGAGAACTGGAACCGCCCCGCTGAGGAAGTGGCTGCCCTGATGACCCTCCTGCTCGACTCCATCGAAGAAGAGATATTCATGAAGAACAACATCGCCTTCCGTGTCATCGGCGACATGGAGCGGCTGCCTGAAGCTGTACGTACGCGGCTGGAACAATGCATCGAGCATACCGCAGGCAACACCCGCATGACGATGGTCATCGCCCTGAGCTACTCTTCGAAATGGGAACTGACACGCGCCACACGGCTGATTGCCACTGAGGTGAAGGCGGGAAAGCTGGACGTCGATGACATAGACGAAGACTTGATAGCACACCATCTGACCACCCACTTCATGCCCGACCCGGACTTGCTCATCCGCACCGGAGGCGAACTGCGTCTCAGCAACTACCTCCTGTGGCAATGTGCCTACTCCGAACTGTACTTTTGTGATACCTATTGGCCGGACTTCAACGAAGAAGAGTTCTACAAAGCGCTCTACGACTACCAACAGCGAGAGCGGCGCTTCGGCAAGACAAGCGAACAAGTGGTCAATGAATAATGATAACCAGCAATGATGAACAGATTCTCAATTCATAATTCCGTGTTTAAGACAACATTCAGTGCGTTGTTCCTTGCCGGACTCACCATGGTGCCGGGACAGCTCTACGCACAAGAAGCAAACCAAGACAAGGTCAAGAAGCCCTTGATCCTCTACTCGGGTACACCCAAGCAATATGAAATCGGGGGCATCCGTGTGACTGGCGGCGAAGGCTACGAAGATTATGTCCTGATAGGACTGTCGGGACTGTCAGTCGGACAGACCATCACGGTGCCGGGCGATGAAGTGACCCAGGCGGTGAAACGCTACTGGAACCACGGTTTGTTCTCACAAGCCAAGATTGAGGCAGACAGCATCATCGGCAACAAGATATACCTCAACATTGCCCTGGTGCAACGTCCGCGTATCTCCGACATCACCTACCACGGCGTGAAGAAGTCGGAACGCGAAGACCTGGAAGCCAGCCTCGGCATGATGAAAGGCGGACAGGTGACTCCCAACATCATCGACCGCGCCAAGCTGCTGGCTAAACGTTACTTCGACGACAAGGGATTCAAGAATGCAGAAATCATCATCAACCAACGCGACGACCCCAACAAGACCAACCAGGTGATCGTCGACATCAACATCGACAAGAAAGAGAAAGTCAAGGTACATCAGATAACCATTGAAGGCAACGTCGCCCTGTCCGAGAAGAAGATCAAGCGGACGATGAAGAAGACCAACGAAAAGGGCAAGCTCATCAACCTATTCAAGACCAAGAAGTTCATCGAAGACAACTACGAAGCCGACAAGGAGAACATCATCAGCAAGTACAACGAGCTGGGTTACCGCGACGCTACCATCGTGTGGGACAGCGTGAGCAACTTTGACGACCGCACCGTCGACATCCACATCAAAATCGATGAAGGACAAAAGTACTACCTGCGTAACATCAACTGGGTGGGCAACACCGTCTACCCGACCGATGTGCTCAGTTCCATACTCGGCATGAAGCGAGGCGACGTCTACAACCAGAAGATGCTCAAGGAACGTACGCAGGACGATGAAGACGCCATCGGCAACCTCTACTACAACAACGGTTACGTCTTCTTCAACCTCGACCCCGTGGAAGTGAACGTCGACAACGACTCCATCGACCTGGAAATGCGCATCGTGGAGGGACCTCAGGCTTCCATCAATCGCGTACGCATCACCGGAAACGACCGACTCTATGAAGACGTGGTACGACGGGAACTGCGTACACGACCCGGAGACCTCTTCAGCAAGTCCAACCTCGAACGTTCCTACCGAGAACTGGCACAGATGGGACACTTCAACCCCGAGACCATCGACCCGAGAGTGGAACCGGATGTCGAGAACGGAACGGTCGACATCAACTACGTCCTCGAATCAAAGGCAAACGACCAGATTGAGTTCTCTGCCGGATGGGGACAGACCGGAGTCATCGGTAAGCTGAGTCTGAAGTTCACCAACTTCTCCATGGCAAACCTCTTCTCGAAGAATGAAAACAAACGGGGCTTCCTCCCGCAAGGCGACGGTCAGACCCTCACCATCAGCGGACAGACCAACGGTAGCTACTACCAGTCATACAGCCTCTCGTTCTTCGACCCCTGGTTTGGAGGCAAACGACCGAACCAGTTCTCTGTCACGGCATTCTATTCGCGGCAGACGGACGTGAACGACAGCTACTACACCGACTACTACAACAACTACATGAGCTATATGTATGGCTACGGAAGCTACAACTCCGCCTACTATGGCTACGACGCATACTACGACCCGGACGAATCGGTACAGCTCTACGGTGTATCGCTCGGATGGGGTAAACGTCTGAAGTGGCCCGACGACTACTTCGTGCTCACCGCCGAGCTCGCTTATCAGCGTTATGTGCTGAAGGACTGGAAGTACTTCCTCATCTCCAACGGTAAGTGCAACAATATCAGCCTCGGACTGACACTCTCGCGAAGCTCCATCGACAACCCGATCTTCCCCCGTACCGGTTCGGAATTCTCGTTCTCGGTGAACTTCACCCCGCCCTACTCCTGGTTTGACAAGACCGACTACTCCAAGCTTGCCACCTCCCCCAGTTCGGAGAACTACCAGGACGACATGCAGAAGAAGTACAAGTGGGTGGAATACCACAAGTGGAAGTTCAAGGCACGTACCTTCACCGCACTGAGCAGCGCCAACAAGTGCCCCGTACTCATGACACGTGTCGAGTTCGGATTGCTCGGTCACTATGACAAATACAAGAAGTCACCCTTCGAGACCTTCTACATGGGTGGTGACGGTATGACCGGCTACTCCAGCACTTACGCTACCGAGACCATCGGACTCCGCGGTTACGAGAACGGTTCGTTGACCCCCTACGGCTACGAAGGATATGCCTACTCGCGCATGACCCTCGAACTCCGCTACCCCGTGATGCTCGAAGCCTCTACCCAGATTTACGCCCTTGCCTTCGCTGAAGGCGGTAATGCCTGGACCGACGTGAAGAAGTTCAACCCCTTCAACATGAAACGTTCCGCAGGTGTCGGCGTACGTATCTTCCTCCCGATGATCGGTCTGATGGGTATCGACTGGGGATACGGTTTCGACAAAGTCTTCGGACGGAGCAACTACGGCGGAAGCCAGTTCCACTTCATCATCGGACAAGAATTCTAAGACAAACGGAAGCAGGCAGACCGACAGCCGCCACCAGCGACGCCCGGCTGCCTGCCCCGTCCCAACAACCACTTAATACTCAAACCACATGAAAAAGTCTGTTTTCTTACTCATCGCGGGATGCCTCCTGGCACTCAGCGCACAGGCACAGAAGTTTGCCTTGATTGATATGGAATACATCCTGCAACACATCCCGGCATACGAACAGGCTATGGCTCAGATGGATGCCGATTCGAAAAAATACCAGAACGAAGTGGAGGCCATCAGCCAGGAAGCAAAGAAGCTCTACGAGGCTTACCAACAGGAAGCCGACAAGCTGACCGCCGCCCAGCGCACACAACGCGAGAACGCCATCGTCGCCAAAGAAAAGCAGGCAGCCGAACTGCGCCAGCAATACTTCGGTCCTCAGGGAACCCTGGCACAGAAACAGCAGCAACTGCTGCAACCCATCAATGACAGCATCTACGAGACCGTCAAAACCATCTCGCTCCGGCGAGGACTCTCCCTCGTCCTGGACCGCGCCTCGGACCATGCCATCATTTTTGCCTCACCGGCCATTGACATTAGCGATGAAGTGCTCTCTATACTAGGTTATTCCAATTAAATGCCTAACTTTGCGCCGTTAAACAGAACTATCAATACTAACTCATTATTCTAATAAACAAAGCTATGTTGAAAAGAATCATCCTATTGGCAATCATTGTCATCCCTATGAGTGCACTTGCACAGAAATTTGGTCACATCAACCCCCTGCCCATCATGCAGGCAATGCCGGAATACACCAAGGCACAAACTGAACTGCAAGAGCTCCAGAAACAATATGAAGGCGAAATGAAAATCATGCAGGACGAACTCGCCAAGAAGAGTTCCGAGTACGACAAACAGCGTGACTCACTCCCGCAGAACATCCGTCAAAGAAGAGAAAGCGAGCTCCAGGACCTCTACGCACGCCTCCAGCAGTATGCACAGGAAAGTAACCAGAACATGCAAAAGGCTACCCAGGAGAAGATGGCTGAAATCAGCAAGAAGATTGAAACAGCCATTCAGGAAGTCGGAAAGGCCGGAGGCTTCATCTACATCTTCGACCAGACAGCCGGAATCCCCTTCATCAACGAGACGCTGAGCACCGACGTCAGCGCACAAGTGAAAGCCAAGCTCGGACTCAAATAAGCCGCAGACACGCGAACAACCATATCCAAGGCACGGAAGCAACCCCATTGCTCCGTGCCTTTTCTTTTGCCCCTGACCGCCACAGCCTGCCCCATCCCCCGCCCGGACTGAGAATCTGCCCCCTCATCCTTTGATTATTCATCCGATACACGTACCTTTGCAAGAGTGATAAACAAACGTGTGATTAAAAACTTAAACAGCAATTCTATTATGGTAAGACGCTTGATATGGATAGCGCTGTGCCTGCTCCCCCTGGGAGTATGGGCGCAGACACAAGCCCGATTCGGCTATCTGAACTACTCCGAAGTCCTCAAGGCACACCCCCAGTACGCTGAAGCGACCGCACAGCTCGCCGGTCTCGAAGGCAAATACGACGCAGAGATACAGCGCTCGGAGGACGAGTTCAACCGCAAGTACGCCGAGTTCCTCCAGGAACAGAAAGACTTCCCCCAGAACATCATGGTGAAACGGCACAAGGAGCTGCAAGAGCTCATGGAGAAGAGCATCGCCTTCAAGAACGAGATACGCGCCACCCTCAAGACCGCACGCGACAAGATGCTCGCACCCCTCACCATCGAGCTCAATGACGCCATCGCACGCGTGGCACTGAAGTACAACCTCGACTACGTGCTCAACACCGAAGAACGTAACTATCTCTTCATCAACCCGGCTGTGGGCATCGACATTACCGCCGACGTCGAAACGGAACTCGGTATCCTCCCTGCCACGAACACCACCTCTGCCCCTGCGCAGACAGCCAACTAACCACGCACCGCAGACACACATGATGAATACCGCCCTACCAACCCGCCCGGGAGCCATCGGAGTGTTCGACTCCGGCTATGGCGGGTTGACCATCCTAAGTCGTATCCGGGAGCACCTGCCCGCATACGACTATGTTTATTTAGGCGACAACGCCCGCACTCCTTACGGGACACGCTCCTTCGAGATTGTCTACGAGTTCACGCTCCAGGCGGTCAACCGCCTCTTCGAGATGGGTTGCCACCTCGTCATCCTCGCCTGCAACACCGCCTCCGCCAAGGCACTCCGCAGCATCCAGCAGAACGACCTTCCCCACATCGACCCCTCGCGGCGCGTGCTCGGCGTCATCCGCCCCACTGCCGAACGCATCGGTGCGCTCACACGGACGCGCCACGTCGGCGTGCTCGCCACGGCGGGCACCATCAAGTCAGAGTCCTACGTGCTCGAAATCCGGAAGCTGCACCCCGACATCACCGTCACGGGAGAGGCATGCCCCCTCTGGGTCCCCCTGGTAGAAAACAACGAGTTCGACAAGCCCGGCGCCGACTACTTCGTCCGCCAGCACATCGACCGGCTGCTCGCCAAGGACCCGGACATCGACGCCATCATCCTGGGCTGCACCCACTATCCCCTGCTCTACCGCAAGATACGCGCCTTCACCCCGTCCCACATCGCCGTCATCCCACAAGGCGACTACGTGGCTGAAAGCCTCCGTGACTACCTGCACCGCCATCCCGAGATGGACGCCCGTTGCACCCGCCGGGGCACCTGCCGCTTCTTCACCACCGAGTCCGTGGAGAAGTTCCGCGAGTCCGCATCCATCTTCCTCGACTGCCCCATCGACGTGGCAAGCATCGAGCTGGAATGACCGACGCTGACAAAGTGTCAATCATCCGCCCGACTTACATTCTGTCAAACGAAACCCCTCTATTTGCCCCGCTTTCGCCCCCGTGGACGAGGCGGTGGATTCCGAGGGCACTCTCGGGCGATTCGCAAAATACACTTTGTCGTCCTTCTCCCTCCGTTGCTTTCATTTCTTTCCATCCATACATGAATTTCCCGTCAAAACGTTATG
Organism: Mediterranea sp. ET5; assembly: GCF_023337025.1. Classification (NCBI taxonomy): domain Bacteria; kingdom Pseudomonadati; phylum Bacteroidota; class Bacteroidia; order Bacteroidales; family Bacteroidaceae; genus Mediterranea; species Mediterranea sp. ET5. Next base: position 14,707 of record NZ_JAMBLN010000006.1, read on the forward strand.
ACTACATCGGTACGAACGTCAGAACGACAGACAGGAGACAGAAGCCCACTTCCGTCTGAAAATGAAAACAGGTAAAGAAAACAGACAAAACAGACCCTTATTTTCGTACGGACGAACGACTACGACCGTGCGGACACGCCGGTACGGTGGTGCGGACGCGTCCGTACGAACGTGAAAAGGGGGTAACAGCGCGGTGAGAAGGATGCCGCGCTCTCGTTTTTATGTTAACGGAAGAAAAATAGAGCCTCGTCCGGACGTCCGTATCTTAAAATATGTATCCAACTCCGCGCTGGAAGGGAGAAAAACGCGAAAGTACGCGTCAGATGAAAATGCCGAATCAGGAAAAAAGGAAAGGAAAATCAGCAAAATAAGAACAAAACGACAAATCAACCCTGTCGCGAAAAGAGGGGCGACCCACCGGCCGCCCCATCGTGTCACAGGAGAAGTTCCCCGGCACGGACTACTTGCCTGCGCCCTGCAGGATGCCATAGATCACACCGTTCTCAATAAAAGCCATGCAGGAAAGCGACGCGGGGCATCGAGTCCATGGGAAAGGGTGCTTCCACGGCGACAGGTTCATACGTCCGCCCTTGGGCGAATGCCGAGGCTGCCGACAGCAACCCCGCGCAACAAAGAATCAGTTTCAGGGTCAGTTTCATAGTATTTGTTTTTAAAGTGTGTTCGTTCAGTGCATCAGAGCCCTGTTCCCCAAGTGCCACGGTCGAGGCTGCGGTAGCTGATGGCCTCGGCGATGTGCGGGACCCCGATGACGGACGCCCCCTCCAGGTCGGCAATGGTGCGTGCCACCTTCAGGATGCGGTCGTAGGCACGTGCCGAGAGATTGAGCCGTTCCATCGCCTGCTTGAGCAGGGAGAGGCTCTTCGCGTCGGGCTGGGCATACTCCGCGAGCAACGCCGACGTCATCTGTGCGTTGCAGTGGATGCCGGGGTATTCGCGGTACCGTTCCTCCTGTATCTGCCGGGCGCGTATCACCCGCTGGCGGATGTCGGCGCTGCGCTCCCCGCGCCGGGAGTCGCTCATCTGTTCGAACGCCACCGGGACAATCTCCACCTGGATGTCGATGCGGTCGAGCAGCGGACCGGAGATGCGGTTGAGGTAGCGTGCCACCTGTCCCGGAGAGCAGACGCACTGACGCGTCGGATGGTTGTAGTAGCCGCACGGGCAGGGATTCATCGAGGCGACAAACATGAAGCTGCACGGGAACTCCACGCTGTAGCGGGCGCGCGAGATGGTGATTTTACGGTCCTCCAGCGGCTGGCGCAGCACCTCCAGCACGCTCCGGCTGAACTCCGGCAGTTCGTCGGCAAAGAGCACCCCGTTGTGCGCCAGGCTTATCTCGCCGGGTTGCGGGTTCTGTCCGCCGCCGATGAGTGCGACCGACGAGATGGAGTGGTGGGGCGAGCGGAAGGGACGGCGGGCGATGAGTGCCGTCCGGCTGCCGAGCTTGCCTGCCACCGAGTGTATCTTCGTCGTCTCCAGGCTCTCCGCCAGGGTCAGTGGCGGAAGGATGGACGGGAGCCGCTTTGCCATCATCGACTTGCCGCTGCCCGGCGCACCGATCATGATGAGATTGTGCCCACCGGCTGCCGCCACCTCGAAGGCGCGCTTGACGCTCTCCTGCCCCTTGACGTCGGCAAAGTCCAGTTCGAACTCGGTCTGCTCGCGGTAGAACTCCTCCCTCGTATTGACCTCGGTGGGTACCAGGTCCTGCCGTCCGTTGAAGAAGTCCACCACCTCGTGCAGGTTCTCCACGCCGTAGACCTTGAGTTTGTTGACCACTGCCGCCTCGCGGGCGTTCTGCCGGGGCACGATGATGCCCTCATAACCCAGCTCACGCGCCTTGATGGCGATGGGGAGGGCTCCCTTGATGGGTTGCAGGCTGCCGTCGAGACTCAGCTCGCCCATAATCAGGAAGTTCGGGAGGCGTTCTTCCCGGACGAGACCTACCGACGCCAGGATACCCAGCGCCATGGGGAGGTCGTATGCCGACCCTTCCTTACGGATGTCGGCGGGTGCCATGTTGATGACTATCTGATGGGCGGGAAAATGATAACCGTTGACCTGGAGGGCGGACATGATGCGTTCGTGGCTTTCCTTCACCGCCGAGTCAGGCAAGCCCACCAGGAAGAACCTGATGCCGCGGGAGCTGTTCACCTCGATGGTCACCGGGATGGCATCGATGCCCTGGACAGCCGCCGCGAAGAGTTTCACTAACATGATATTTCGTTTTTAAGGATACACACAACCATAGGGACAGGCAGGGGCGCCATCCGTCCGTGGAGCGGACGGGGCACCGGCAGGGTCAGCGCTGCCTGTTCTTCTTTTCCCGCTCTTTTTCACGGACGAGCAGGGTGTCGAGCTCCGCCTTCACCTCGTCGAGCCGTGCCGTGCGCAGGGCGACGCGCCGTTGCGGGGTGAGCAGGATCATCTGCGGCAGGTCGGTCACGCCGAAGCGTTTCACCATGTCGCCTTCCCACCCTTCGAAGTCGCATGCCTGCACGTCGGGCAGGGAGTCATTCTCCTGCAGGTCCTTCCAGCGCCGTTTGTCGGTCTCGAGCGAGACGTTGATGAAGGTCACCTTCTCCTTCTTCTTGTCCTTGGCTTCCTTCAGGGCGAGGATTTCCTTCTGGAGTTCCAGTCCCCCCGGCTGCCAGCCTGCCCAGAAGGTGACGACCAGGAAGTCGCCTCCGTACTGATAGGCGTTGATGAACTTGTCATACTTGTCCTTGATGCGGAAGCTTGCGATGTACTTGCCCGTGTCTGCCTGGATGACGTCATCCAGGTGCAGCCGCAGGTCCTGTACGATGGGGTTGTCCTGCAACTTGCCGCTCATGAGCTTGATGACCTCCTCGATGCCGGCATAGTCGGGCGTATCGGTCTGCGCATAGTAGACATTAAGCAGATGGGCGCCTACGGGCGAAAAGGGATGCTTGCGGACGTACTCCTTCACGGCGTGCCGGATACTGTCCGGCGGACAGGCACGCAGGGAGTCGGTGAAGTGCTGGAGGGCGTCATTCTCCACTCCTCCGCGCAGGGAGAGCGAGTCCCAGCAGGCGGTGTCGGCGGTCAGCTCCGTCTCCGTCCCGCGGTCGGCGAAGACCGTGCAGAAGCGTTCTCCGGGGAAGACCAGGGTGAGCTGTGCCGTCGTGTCGGTCTGCAGCTCGTAGGTGAATTGTCCGTCCTTGATGACAATGGTGTCGATGCGGCTGTGCGCCGTGTCGGGGAGGATAACCAGCGCCTTTCCCTCCGGGATGCCCTTGAGCGTCCCCTTCAAGGTGAACGTGCGGCTGTTGTCCCTGCAGGCAGCCAGCGCCAGCAGGAGTGTCAGGATTATGCAGGAAGTTCTCATCATAGTGTAAGCTTTTCAGGACAAAGGTAAGGCTTTTAACACGGACGAGCACCATGCTGCGTCCACTTTCTTCACCCAAAGGGGCGGACGGAAGGCGTCGGGGGAACCTCCGTGCGACAAAAAAGGGACAATCCGGCTCCCGTGGTACCCCGTTTTTTATTACTTTTGCACGCCTTTAGTAAAAGACATTGTCACAGGATAACCTATAACCCCTTATAGTAATAAAGCAATATCGGTATGACGACAAACGAAGATTCTCGGGAGAGTATGAGCGCTACCATAGGGCGGCGAGTCGACCTCCTACTGCGCACCGGCCAACTGCTCGTAGAGAGCGCTGCCGACACCAACCGCATCGTACGCAACATGAAACGCGTGGCTGCCTATCTGGGCATCCCGGAAGAGAAGCTCCACATTGACGTGAGCTACACCATGCTCCAGGTGAATGTGAGCGATGACCAATACTCGTACACCAAGTTCCAGAAGTGCGAGAAGCACGGCATCAACATGTCTGCCATCTCGGAGGTCAGCAAGCTCTCGTGGCGTGCCATCGAAGAGGACTACACGCTCGACCGTTACGAGCAGGAGCTGGAACAGATACGCCGGAAGCCGCGGAACTACAAGCCTTACCTGGTCGCCATCTGCGCGGGATTTGCCTGCGGCGGCTTCTGCAAGCTCTTCGGCTGCGACTGGATTGCGTTCCTCTTTGCGTCGCTGTGCGCCTTCATCGGATTCCGCGTCCGGGCGCGGTGCATTGACTTCGGCGTGAACGTGTACATGAGCATCGGCATCGCGGCATTCGTCTCCACGTGCCTGGCTTATGCCACCTCGTTCACCGAACTGTCGTCGACCCCTTACCATCCGCTGCTTGCCTGTGCGCTGTTCATCGTGCCGGGCGTCCCCCTCATCAACTTCGTGGACGACATGATTGACAACTACCTGCTCGTGGGCATCACCCGCGCTGCCAACACCGTCATGATGATGGGCGCCATGGCCTTCGGCATCGTGTTCGCCATGCGTCTGCTGGTCATGAAGGACATCACCATCAGCGACAAGTTCAGCGAGCTGAGCATGACGCCCCATGACCCCTACTACGTCTATGCCATCGCGGCAGCGATAGCCGCCATGGGCTTCTCCACCATCTTCAACGTGCAGCGCCGCCTGCTCTGGGTGGTTGCCATCGGAGGCATCATCGCTGTCTGCACGCGCAACTTCGTCAACTTCGAGCTGGGTTACGGACCGGTCATCGGCTCGTTCACGGGTGCGCTTGTGGTGAGCCTCATCGCGCTCAAGGCCGTCCACTGGTTCCACGTACCCAACCACGTGCTGACCATCCCGTCTGTCATCCCCATGGTGCCGGGTGTGCTGATGTACCGCGGTCTGCTGGGACTCATCAACATGCACGGCGTCATCGGCGAGGTGACCCATGCGATGTCGAACGGCATCAACTCCGCACTCATCATCCTGTGCATCTCCCTGGGTGTGGCCATCCCGAACATCTTCCTGCGCAAGTACATCGCCAAGTCGAAGAGCCAGCGTCTGGCTGTCATCCTTGCGGAACGCCGGAAACGCGGGAAGTTCATCGAGTGGTGAGTCGCAGCGGTGCGTACGCAGATTCGGGGTGGAAAACCATCCGCTTGTCGGGGGAAAAGACTAACTTTGCGCATCAAACCTCAAGCCTATGTTTACACAAGAAGATATCAAGCACCTGCAAGAGGAGCTGGAGAACTCCATGGCAGGCATGATGGGCATCACCCTTTGCCCCACTGACGACAACACCGTACGCGCCACCATGCCCGTGGACCGGAACACCAGCCGTCCGCCCGGCATACTCAACGGGGGAGCCTCCCTCGCACTCGCCGAGACCCTGGCGGGCTACGGTTCCTACGGAATCCTGGGAACGCACACCGCTGCCTTCGGCATACAGGTCAGCGCCAACCACATCGCTGTCGCCCGTATGGGAGAACGCGTCGTCGGGGTCGCCACCCCGCTGCACATCGGCCGCTCCACGCATATCTGGGACGTGGCAATCACGTCGGAAACCACCGGCAAGGTGGTATCCAGCATCCGGGTCGTCAATTTCATTGCAAACGTCCGCGTATGAACACCGACGAACCGCTCCTCACATCCCTGATCGACACACTCACCGGACGCGGCGTGTGTTTCGCCCTCTACCGCCTGCCCTGGCAGGAGGAGCTGCACCTGGTGTGGCAGGAGGACGCCGTACCCTACATCATTCCCCACATCGAAGACCTGAACGACCTGCAAGGGTTTGTCCTCGCCCCTTTCCATCCGGGCGACGACTGCCCGTTGCTGCTCATCCGCCCCGAACATGTCGTGCACGGTGCGGAGAAGATACAGCGTATCCGGACCGACGAGCTGCCTTCCCATCCCGGAGGCAGACCGGCGGACATCCCGTCCGACAGCCGGGCACGCTACGAACGGGCGTTCCGTCAGTTCCATGACGCACTGCACGGCGGGACGTTGCGCAAGCTCGTCCTCTCCCGTCAGCAGACGCGGGAGCTCCCGGAGGGCTTCTCCATCGGACGGACGTTCATGGACGCCTGCCAACGCTATCCGCGGGTGATGAACTACGTCTGCTACACGCCGGTCAGCGGTCTGTGGATGGGTTGCACCCCGGAGATACTCCTGTCCGTGCAGAAGGGTGAAGGGCACACCGTCTCCCTCGCCGGCACGATGCCTGTGACCGACGGCGTGGAGCCTACCGACTGGGACGAGAAGAACCGCCGTGAACAGGAGTACGTGAGCGAGTACATCCGCACGTGCCTGTCCGCCCACGGCCTGGAAGCCCGGGAGGAAGGGCCCTATACCGCCAGGGCGGGAGAGCTGGTCCACCTGAAGACCGACTTCCGCTTCCCCCTGCCGGAACCGCGTGCCATCGGGAACCTGCTCGCCGACCTGCACCCCACCCCTGCCGTCTGCGGGCTGCCCAAGGAAGAGGCGTACCGCTTCATCGCCGGACAGGAAGGCGTCGACCGACGTTACTATGCCGGCTTCGTGGGCTGGATGGACCCGAAGGGCGACACGCAGCTCTACGTCAACCTGCGCTGCATGGAGATACAGGGGCACACGGTCGTCCTGTATGCCGGAGGGGGCATCCTCGCCTCGTCGGACGTGGACTCCGAGTGGGAAGAGACCGAGCACAAGCTCGCCACCATCGGACGGACGGTCTTCAACTGACCGGGAGGGAAGGACGCCCTCCCCGTCCACACGTCAACCCAAACCTCGTCACCTAATCATATAATAATGTATAGCGATAAGAAAAGCGTGCTGCAACTGGCAGCACTCCTGCGTGCACACGGCATCCGACGCATCGTCATTGCGCCGGGGAGCCGCAACATCCCCCTGACACAGACCTTCACCTCCTGCACCGACTTCGACTGCTACGCCGTGACCGACGAGCGCAGTGCGGGATTCTTTGCCTTGGGACTTGCCCTGGAAAACGGACAGCCGGCTGCCGTATGCTGTACATCCGGCTCGGCACTGCTCAACCTGCACCCTGCCGTGTCCGAGGCTTACTACCAGCAAGTGCCGCTGCTCGTGCTCTCTGCCGACCGTCCGGCTGCCTGGATCGGGCAGATGGACGGACAGACACTGCCCCAGCCCAATGTCTTCGGGTCACTGGTGCGCCGTTCGGTGAACCTGCCCGAAGTGCGGAGCCAGGAGGAGGCATGGCACTGCAACCGACTCATCAACGAGGCCCTGCTCGCACTCGACCACCACGTGAAGGGGCCCGTACACATCAACATCCCCATCTCCGAACCTTTCTTCGACTTCTCCGTCACGGAACTGCCGACCGAACGGGTCATCCGCCGCTACACCGGCATGGAGGACCCGAACCTCCGCGACCGCCTCGCAGCCACCCTCGCTGCCTGCCCCCGACGGATGCTCATCGGCGGGCAGTCTGCCCCGGAAGCGGACTTCGTGCTGCCTGAAGCCTGTGCCGAAGGCTTCGTCGGCGTGACGGAAAACCTCTGCAACGGCTCGCTGAAGACCTTTGCCACCCCGCATGCCGACGCCCTGCTCTATGCCGCCACGGCGGAGGAACGGGAGGTGCTCGCGCCCCAACTGGTCATCACCTACGGTGGGCACATTGTCTCAAAACGGTTGAAACAGTGGATTCGCCGACTGCCGGAAGTGATACACTGGCACATCTCCCCCGACGGGGATACGCCCGACGTCTTCTGCCGGCTGAGTGCGGTGTTTGAGATGGAACCTGCCGACTTCTTCCGTCAGCTGGTCCCCCTGCTGCCACAGCCCGGTGTGACCGGGTCCGCCTACGTGGAGGAATGGAGGCGACGCAGCCTGACACACCCGTTACCGGCATTCGGCTACTCCGAGATGGGCGCCGTCACCGGACTGCTCGAACGGCTCGCCCGGCACACCGAAGGACACGTCACCGTCCACCTTGCCAACAGCTCCACCGTGCGCTACGCCCAGCTGTTCCCCGTCGGACAGCGGATCACCGTGCGCTGCAACCGGGGCGTGAACGGCATCGAGGGGTCGCTCTCCACCGCCATCGGCTATGCAGCCGCCTCGGAAGACCTCAACTACATCCTGATCGGGGACCTCAGCTTCTTCTACGACATGAACGCCCTGTGGAACCGCCACATCCGTCCCAACGTGCGCATCCTGCTGCTCAACAACGGCGGCGGCGAAATCTTCCAGTCACTCCCCGGACTGTCGCTCTCCACTCAGGCGCACAACCTGGTGACCGCCTCGCACCGTACCACGGCACGCGGATGGGCGGAGGAACGCGGCTTCGCCTACCAACCCGTCCGCAACGCACACGAGCTGGACCGGGCATGGGCAGACTTCACCGCTCCCGAGAGCGACTGCCCCCGCCTGCTCGAGGTCTTCACCGACAGGGAAGAGGACATCCGCCAGCTGAAAGCATACTATCATTCGCTGAGACGCGACTGACAACCTGACAAGAACACATCAAAACATACCTAGCATGGAAAAAAGAGAATGGATTACGATCAAGGAGTATAACGACATCCTGTTCGACTTCTACAACGGCATTGCCAAAATCACCATCAACCGTCCGCGTTACCGCAACGCCTTCACCCCCGTCACCACGTCGGAAATCAGCGACGCGCTGCTCTACTGCCGCGAGTGCCGGGACATCAACGTCGTCGTGCTCACCGGCGCCGGCGACAAGGCCTTCTGCAGCGGCGGCGACATGCACGTCAAGGGACACGGAGGCTACGTGGGACCTGACGGTGTGCCCCGCCTGAACGTGCTCGACGTGCAGAAGCAGATACGCTCGCTGCCGAAGCCCGTCATCGCCATGGTCAACGGCTACGCCATCGGGGGCGGTCACGTCCTGCACGTCGTCTGCGACCTCACCATCGCTTCCGAGAACGCCATCTTCGGACAGACCGGACCGCGCGTGGGAAGCTTTGACGCCGGGTTCGGCTCGTCCTACCTGGCACGCATCGTCGGGCAGAAGAAGGCCAGGGAGATATGGTTCCTCTGCCGCCAGTACTCCGCGCAGGAGGCACTCGACATGGGACTGGTCAACAAGGTCGTACCCTTCGACCGGCTCGAAGACGAGGTCGTGGAGTGGGCGGAGACCATGATGCAGCACAGCCCGCTCGCCTTGCGCATGATAAAGGCGGGACTCAATGCCGAACTGGACGGACAGGCGGGCATACAGGAGCTCGCCGGGGATGCCACCATGCTCTACTACATGACCGACGAGGCACAGGAGGGTGGCAAAGCCTTCCTGGAGAAACGCAAACCGGACTGGAGCAAGTATCCCAAACTCCCCTGACGCGATGACGGACCTGCAACTGGATATCCTTCCCTACCGGCTCCACTTCAAGCAGCCGGCAGGGACCTCGCGCGGTGTGCTCACCACGCGGAAGGTGTGGTACGTCCGTGCCACCCGTCCGGACGGGAACGCACGCCCCGGCGAGGCGGAACTGCTCGGCCTGCTGCGCTCGCCGCACGGACAGGCGGACTGTGGCTGGGGCGAGTGTGCACCGCTCCCGGGACTGAGCTGCGACGACGTCCCGGACTATGAGGAGACCCTGCGACGCGCCTGCCGGCTGACGGAAGCCGACGGACAGCTGCCCGACGACCTCCTGCGCGACTATCCCTCCATCCGCTTCGGACTGGAGACCGCCCTGCGCAACCTCCGTGCCGGAGGGGAATGGCGTCTGTGGGACAGCCCCTTTGCCCGCGGGGAGGAGGGCATCGTCACCAACGGACTCATCTGGATGGGCACGTTCGACGAGATGTATGCACGCATCGAGGAGAAGATGCGGACGGGCTTCCGCTGCATCAAGCTGAAGATAGGCGCCATCGACTTCGAGCGCGAACTGGCATTGCTCGACTTCATCCGACGCCACTTCTCCCCCGACGAAATCGAGCTGCGCGTGGATGCCAACGGAGCCTTCACGCCTGCCGACGCCCCGGAGAAGCTGGAGCGTCTCGCCGCCTTCACGCTGCACTCCATCGAGCAACCCATACGCGCCGGACAGTGGGACGAGATGGCACGCCTCTGCCGCACGTCCCCCCTGCCCATTGCGCTCGATGAGGAGCTCATCGGTGTGAACGACCCTCGCCGCAAGGCGGAACTGCTCGACCGCATCCGCCCCGCGTTCCTCATCCTCAAGCCCTCGCTCCACGGCGGACTGGCAGGAGCGGAAGAGTGGATGCGCCTCGCTGCCGAACGCGGCATCCGCTACTGGGTCACCTCCGCACTGGAGTCGAACGTCGGGCTCAACGCCATTGCCCAATGGTGCGCCACACAGCACCCCACCATGCCGCAGGGACTGGGCACGGGGCTGCTCTTCACGGACAACATCGACAGTCCGCTCACGATGAAAGGAGAGAAGCTATGGTTCAACCGGTGACCCCTTCCGCCCGTCCCGACATCCACGCCGCCCTGCAAGCCTTCCTCGACGAGTGGCACGACGGCCGTCCGACCGTCGGCGTGCAGACTTCCGGCTCCACGGGGACGCCCAAGCACATGCAGGTCGAGAAGTGCCGCATGGAGGCAAGCGCCCGGCTGACCTGCTCGTTCCTCGGACTGCAACGGGGCGACACCGCCCTGCTGTGCATGCCCCTGCAATACATTGCCGGGAAGATGGTCGTGGTCCGCTCCCTCGTGTGGGGACTCCGGCTCGTGACCGTTCAGCCGTCCGGGCATCCGCTCGCCGATGTGGACGAAGCCCCCGTGTTCGCCGCCATGATTCCCATGCAGGTCTACAACTCCCTGCAGGTGCCGCGCGAACGGGAACTGCTGCGCCGGGTGAAGCACCTCATCATCGGTGGCGGCGCGGTGGACGACTCCCTGGCACGTGCCCTGAGGGACTTCCCCCACGCCGTGTGGAGCACCTACGGCATGACGGAGACGCTCTCGCACATCGCCCTGCGCCGCCTCAACGGGGAGGAAGCCTCGCAGTGGTACACGCCGTTCGACTCCGTCCGCATCCGCCTGTCGGAACGCGGCACCCTGGTCATCGACGCTCCTGCCGTCAACCCGCAGACGCTGGAGACCAACGACATCGCCGAGCTGAACGAGCGGGGACAGTTCCGCATCCTCGGCCGTGCCGACAACACCATCAACACGGGCGGCGTGAAGGTGCAAATCGAACAGGCGGAAGCCCGGCTTGCCCCCATCCTGCCCTTCCCCTTTGCCGTCACTGCCGTCCCTGACGTCCGACTGGGGGAAGCCGTCACCCTGCTCTACGCGGCGCCGTCCGAACAGCCGGACCTCCTGCAACGCTGCCGCGACGTGCTCCCTCCGTACTGGTGCCCGAAGCACTGCTACCGCGTCGCCTCCATTCCGCAGACGGGCAGCGGCAAGGTCAGCCGGGCGGAAGTGAAGGAGCTGGCGCGTCGGCTCGCCAAGGGGTAACCCTCCCCTCCGTCGTCCGGGAGCGCGGTGTCAATTTGTCAAAATGTCAAACGAATCGCCCGAGAAGGGGCTTCCTTGCACCAAAATACGGATTGGTGACCAGGAAGGGCCTTCTCAGGCGATTCGCGTTTTTCAACATGCCGGCGTTTTCCTCTGTTTCCTTTCCTTCTGCCATCATTCCCCCTCCCTTCATTCCCTTCCGTCGGTCTTTTCACACGGACGGACGCAATTTCACACCTGCGGAATCATACTCCCTTGTGCACTAAAAAATGCAGACAGGTCCCTGTTTTCGTACGGACGAACGACTACGACGGTGCGGACACGTCGGTACGGTGGTGCGGACGCGTCCGTACGAAACCAATCACAGGTGCTTTTGACTCTGGAAATGGGTGCGAAGGATGCTTTTTTTGCGTTATAAAGAGTATAATTACGTAAAGAGACGTTTATTACAAGGCGTTTCGAAGGGTATATCTTAAAATATTTAACGTGCGTTTTTCTAATTGGGACGAAATTGCGAATTTGCGCGTTAGCCGAAAACGACAAATCGGAAAATTGTGATGCTAAAATGGGGAAAACGATGTCATTGTGACAAAATGAACAGAATCAATTGACAATTGACAATTGATAATGGACATTCACCGCCTGACGGACACGTCCCCACGCCGCAGGGCAATTGCCAATTGTTCCTTGTCAATTGTCAATTGAGCCGTTGTCCATTGTCAATCGAATCCTTATCTTTGCAGCGGCAAAACAAAGACATCCCATGACTACTCCAAAAATCGCGCTCGTGAAGCAAGAGGTGTACCAGGACCTCTACGTCTGTCCCACCTCGGAAAAGGACGCGGGCAACATACTCTTCTCCTCACAGGGACGGGTCGGCCCCATCGGACTGATGGCGGAACTGGACGCCGACTTCTACATCGTCCACGAAGAACCGCAGTGGGAAACGCAAATCTATCGCAAGGTCATACCGCACCTTGCCAAGCACCTTTACCTGCTCAAGACACAGACGCTCGACAAGCTCCCCGGACAGGAGTTCAAGCGCCCGGGCAGTCCGCATGCCAACGGCGACTTTGCCGTGAGCTGCTACGCCGTCGACTGGGGAGCGTATGACATCGTCATCTCCATCAACGTCAGCCTGCCCACACGCCTCATCCGGCAGTATCCGCACACGCTCTTCGCCTACATGATAGGCGAGGCGAACATGGCGACACGGACGGCACGTTTCGGCTACGACGTCACCCTCAACCAGCTGGCACGGGGCATCGTGGCGGAACGGTGCGGCGCGGTGGACTTCCCCTACACCTTCGTCAGCGGAGACACCCTGGAGCGACTCCTCGCCGCCAAGCTGGGACGCCCCTCGAAGAGCCGGGGTGTGTTCATGGAAATCAACTCCACCCGGGAACGCCCCGTGACGCGCGTCCCCGAACACTTCCGTCCGCTCGTCGAAGAGGCGGGACAGGAGGTCCTCCTCCACCGCCAGCTCATCGCCGAGAACCTGGAGAGCATCTACGATGCCAAGTACTTCATCAAGATGGGCGGACGCACCATCCGCGGCAATTCCGTAGCCGAGGCCATCTCGCTGGGTACGCTCGCCATCATGAACCGCGACGAGGTGATTCACAAGGAACTGATTACCGACGCCTGCAACGTCAAGACAATGGACGAGGCCGTCGCCCTGGTGCGCCGGCTGGAGGCTGACCCGGCGGAATACGCCCGTCTGCTGGACGAGCAACGGCAGAACCTGACGCGCCTCTTCTTCCACCTTCCGCTGAAGTCGCTGGCAAACTGCCTGAAGGACAAACGCCGACGGAACCGCCCCGCTCCCTACAACGCCGTGAGCCGGGTGCTCGACCACCTTGCCTTCGTCAAGGGACTGCACTTCTGACACGCAACCCATCACCCGAAAAACAAGACCATGCCCATGTACGCCCCCATCCTGCTCTTTGTCTACAACCGCCCGACGCATCTGCGCCGCACGGTGGAAGCCCTGCAAGCCAACGTGCTGGCAGGCGAAAGCGACCTCTTCATCTACGCCGACGCCGCCCGGGACGCCGACGCCCGCCCTGCCGTGGACGAGGTACGAGCCTACATCCGGCACATCGGGGGCTTCCGCAGCGTGACCCTCATCGAGCGCGACGAGAACTGGGGGCTGGCACGCAACATCATCGACGGCGTGACGACCCAGGTGAACCGCTTCGGACGGGTCATCGTGCTGGAGGACGACCTGGTGACCGCCCCCTACTTCCTCACGTTCATGAACGACGCCCTGGAGATGTATGCCGACGAACCCCGTGTGGGGCACATCCAGGCGTGCGACTTCACTCGCGACCCGTCGCTCCCCGACACCTTCCTCATCCGCTGGACAGGCAGCTGGGGCTGGGCAACGTGGGCACGCGCGTGGAAACATTTCAACCCCGACGGCCGCGCCCTGCTCGACGAGCTGCTCGACCGCAAGCTCGACCGTACGTTCGACTTCGACGGCAAGTACGGCTACACGCGGATGCTCCGCCGGCAGATTGAGGGGAAGAACAACTCATGGGCCATCCGCTGGAACGCCAGCCTCTTCCTCAAGGGCATCCTCTCGCTCAACGTCGGACGCTCCCTCGTGCAGAACGAGGGCTTCGACGGCAGCGGGACCCATTGCGGCGGGGGCGGACTCTATGCCACCACGCTCTATCCGGACCGCTTGCCCGTGGTGCGCATCAGCCCCATCGAGGAGAACGCGGCTGCCCGCCGGGCGTACGTCCGCTATTACGCCCGCACCAACTCCTTCTTCGCCAAAGCCCTGCGACGCATCAAGCGCACCCTGCGCGGAGACTTCGGGGCGTGAACGGACGCACCCGTCCCGCGGCACCTCCCGTCGGTGTGCCTGCCCCGCGAGGCGTCCCGCAACCCGGACGACAGACCGGCGGACGACGCCTGCCCTCCGTCAACTAACCCGTCCCCGCGGCGGAAGAACTCAAAAATATTACCTACCTTTGCACGACAATAAGGTTGCGGATTCCTATGAGAGTACTTATCATCAACACCTCGGAAAAGACGGGCGGTGCGGCGATTGCGGCACGTCGCCTGATGGAAGCATTGAAGAACAGCGGCGTACAGGTACAGATGCTCGTGCGCGACAGGCAGACCGACGCCGCGGATGTCGTGGAGCTGCCCCCCTCGTGGCTCAACATGTGGCGCTTCATCTGGGAACGCCTCGTCATCTGGAAAGCCAACCGCTTCAAGCGGCACAACCTGTTCGAGGTAGACATCGCCAACACGGGCATCGACGTCACGGAGCTGCCGGAATTCAAGCAGGCGGACATCATCCACCTGCACTGGGTGAACCAGGGCATGCTCTCGCTCAAGCAACTCCGCAAGATAACCGCTTCGGGCAAACCCGTCGTGTGGACAATGCACGACATGTGGCCCTTCACGGGCATCTGCCACTATGCCGACGACTGCGCACGCTATGAGACCGGCTGCTCCCACTGTCCCAAGCTCTACGGGAAGGGGCGTGCCCACGACCTTGCCTGGAAGGTGTTCCGGCAGAAGGCGCAGTGGATGGCGGAGAGCAACATCCGCTTTGTGGCATGCAGCCGCTGGCTGGAAGGACTGGCGCGGAAGAGCCTCCTGCTGCAAGGCAAGCACGTCACGAACATCCCCAACGCCATCAACACTCAGCTCTACCATCCGCAGGACAAGCAGGCGGTGCGCCGGAAGCTGGGGCTGCCCGCCGACCGCAAGCTCATCCTCTTCGGCTCGATGAAGACCACCGACAAGCGCAAGGGCGTGGACTACCTCATCGAGGCGTGCCACCTTCTCCTCCGCGACTATCCGGAGCTGGAAAGCCGTGCCGGCGTGGTCCTCATGGGCAAACAGGCGGAAGAGAGCGCCGCCCTCCTCCCCTTCACGTGCTACAACATGGACTACGTCACCGACGAGCACCGCCTGGTGGACATCTACAACGCCGTCGACCTCTACGTCACCCCCTCGCTGCAGGACAACCTGCCCAACACCATCGTCGAGGCGATGGCTTGCGGCATCCCCTGCGTGGGCTTCAACGTGGGCGGCATCCCGCAGATGATCGACCACCTGCACAACGGCTATGTGGCGGAATACCGCTCCGCCTCCGACCTGGCAAACGGCATCCACTGGGTGCTCTCCGAACCGGGCAATGAGCTGAGCGAGGAGGCACGGCGGAAGGCGCTTTCGAGCTACTCCGAGCAGGCTGTCGCCCGCCAGTATATCAACATCTACAACCAAGCCCTCGAACACTGACATGCACACCCACTTTCATCCAAAGTTCTCCCTCATCACCGTTACCTACAATGCCGGAGCGGTGTTGGAGGACACCATCCAGAGCATCATCACACAGACGTACAAGAATGTGGAGTATATCCTCATCGACGGCGCCTCGACGGACAACACGATGCGCATCATCGAGCGTTACCGTGACCACATACACACCGTGGTGAGCGAGCCGGACCAGGGGCTCTATGATGCCATGAACAAAGGGCTGTCCCTTGCCACGGGCGACTACGTGTGTTTCCTGAACGCAGGCGACTGCCTCCACGAGGACGACACCCTGCTGGGCATGGTCCACTCGGTGGCCGCCAGCCATGAGGCACCGTGTCCGCCCGACGTCCTCTATGGCGACACGGCGCTGGTCGACAGTGAGGGCCATTTCCTGCGGATGCGCCGCCTGACCCCTCCCGAGCACCTCACGTGGAAGAGCTTCCGGCACGGCATGCTCGTGTGCCACCAGGCCTTCTTCGCCCGCCGTGCCATCGCCCCGCAATATGACCTGCGCTACCGTTTCTCGGCGGACTTCGACTGGTGCATCCGCGTCATGAAGCAAGCCCGGTACCTGCATAACACCCACCTGACACTGGTGGACTACCTCGACGAGGGACTCACCACGCGCAACCACCGCGCCTCGCTCATCGAACGCTTCCACATCATGTGCCGCCACTACGGCACCGTCCCGACCGTGATGCGCCACCTGTGGTTCGCACTCCGCACGCTGACGCATCCGAAAAGAGTGCAGGCGTAGGAAAATCTGCAGCAAGCGTTGCATGTTAAATTCTTTTGTACTACTTTTGTTGCACGAACTCAATTGACAAAACATTAATCGTATAGACTTCTATGACTGATTCGAAAGCAATCCTGGAACAAGCACAGGAGAAAATGGACATGGCTGTCATGTACCTCGAGGACGCGCTTGTACACATCCGTGCCGGCAGGGCCGACGTCCGCCTGCTCGACGGCATCCGCGTGGACTCCTACGGAAGCATGGTCCCCATCAACAACGTGGCTGCAGTGACGACTCCCGATGCACGCAGCATAGCCATCAAACCGTGGGACAAGAGCATGTTCCGCGTCATCGAGAAAGCCATCATCGACTCCGAGCTCGGCATCATGCCCGAGAACAACGGCGAAATCATCCGCATCGGCATTCCGCCTCTGACCGAGGAACGCCGCAAGCAGCTCGCCAAGCAGTGCAAGGGCGAAGGTGAGACCGCAAAGGTCAGCGTGCGCAACGCCCGCCGCGATGCCATCGACGCGTTGAAGAAGGCCGTGAAGGACGGTATGCCTGAAGACGAGCAGAAGAACTCCGAGGCCAAGCTGCAGAAGGTGCACGACAAGTACATCAAGCAGATCGACGAGATGCTCGCTGCCAAGGACAAAGAAATCATGACTGTATAACCATCCCGAAAGCTGTCCGCTTTTGAAAACGAACACGCAGACCGGCGCAGACGTTCCCTACGGGTCCCTACGACCCGTGAGGTGAGAGACATCTGCGGCGGTCTGCGTCGTTTTCTGCCGACGCTCTCCTCCTCCTATTCCGCTAGAACACGTGCACGGACTCGTTATTAGAAACACAGGCAGCTGGTACCAGGTCAAGACGGACGACGGCCGGCTGATAGACTGCAAAATCAAAGGAAACTTCCGGCTGAAAGGCATCCGGAGCACCAACCCCGTCGCCGTGGGCGACCGCGTGGACATCGTGCTCAACAACGAGGGCACTGCCTTCATCACCTCCATCGACGACCGGAAGAACTACATCGTCCGCCGCTCCTCCAACCTCTCCAAGCAATCGCACATCATCGCCGCGAACCTCGACCAGTGTTTCCTGGTGGTCACGGTGAACTACCCCGAGACATCGACCATCTTCATCGACCGCTTCCTTGCCACGGCGGAAGCCTACCGCGTCCCCGTCAGCCTCATCTTCAACAAGGTGGACCGCTACAACGACGACGAGTTGCGCTACCTCGACGGACTGGTGAACCTCTATGAGTACATCGGCTATCCCTGTTACAAGGTGTCCGCCGTCCGTGGCGAAGGCATCGACAAAATCCGTTCCCTGCTCGACCACCGCGTCACGCTCTTCTCGGGGAACTCGGGCGTCGGCAAGTCGACACTCATCAATGCCATTCACCCCGACTTCCAGGCGCGGACGGGGGAAATATCGGAATACCACAACAAGGGCATGCACACGACGACCTTCTCCGAGATGTTCGAGATTGGCGAGGAAGGATATCTCATCGACACCCCGGGCATCAAGGGCTTCGGCACGTTCGACATGAGCCAGGAGGAAGTGGGACACTACTTCAAGGAAATCTTCCAATACTCCGCACAGTGCAAGTATGGCAACTGTACCCATGTGCACGAACCGGGCTGCGCCGTGAGGAAAGCGGTGGAGGAACACCTCATCAGCGAGTCGCGCTACCTGTCCTACCTGAACATACTCGAAGACGAACACGAGGGGAAGTACCGCGCCGCCTACTAGTCCCGTCCGGCCGGAAAGAGAGAGGACACACACCTTTAGTGCACGAAACATTAAACCCAAATCGGTCATTAGAGTTTGAGTAGATTGTTCGCATCTGTCAGGCAGCTTGTTTCTCGTTTTGTTGAAGACGTAGCGGGCTACGTCGAGACAGAACGAGGAAGAAGATGACGACAGAGGGGAACAAGATGCTCAAAGAGCTTGCCCTTTTGAAACGAAGAGAACTTTTAGCGGTCTAATGGCCGATTTGGGTTAAACCCTGACACGTTGAAAAAGTCTAACCATGCAAGGGCGTATGCGGACGAAACCGGGAAGATACCGGAGACCGCCCGCATGTAAACAGAAAAACACAATCACCTGTATGTTGAGTGGTTACACGCCCGACGGGGAAGGACTCTACCCGGAGAATCCGTTCCACGCGCCACTCAACCCTTAGAATGAAACTGAGAATATTACAAACACAAACTATTATGCCATGAATAAAAAGATAAAGTGGGGACTTGTCGCATTCATCGGCTTGGGACTCATCGGCTGGGGCATTTATTCCCAGCGTCCGAAGCTCAATGAAGAACTGGAAGCCGCCGACAACTCACCGGCGCAACAAGCTAGCAACAAAAAGATACTCAACGTCAACGGCAAGATTATCAAGCCGGAGTCCATGACCGACGAAATCACTGTCATCGGCACGCTCCTCCCCGATGAAGAGGTGGACCTCTCCTTCGAGACGTCGGGAAAGATTGTCGAAATCAACTTCATGGAAGGCTCCGCCGTCAAGAAGGGACAAATCCTTGCCAAGGTAAACGACCGCCAGCTGCAAGCCGAACTCCAACGCCTCCAGGCACAGGTGAAGCTTGCCGAGGACCGGGTGTACCGCCAGCAGGCACTGCTCAAGCGTGACGCCGTCAGCCAGGAAGCCTACGAACAGGTACGTACCGACCTTGCCACCCTGAATGCCGAAATCAACATCGTCAAAGAGGAAATCGCCCTGACGGAGCTGCGTGCCCCGTTCGACGGCATCATCGGTCTGCGCCAGGTGAGCGTGGGAACGTATGCATCACCCACCACCATCGTGGCAAAACTGACCAAGACCTCTCCGCTGAAGGTCGAGTTTGCCGTGCCCGAAGCTTATGCCAGCGACATGAAGAAGGGACTGAACCTGAACTTCGACTTCGGTCAGAACGATATCCAGTCCTATAAGGCAAAGGTCTACGCCGTGGAATCTTCGCTCGACAAGGAGATGCACCAGCTCACCGTACGCGCCATCTATCCCAACCATGACGGCAGTCTGCTGCCGGGACGCTATGCCAGCATCCACCTGCACAAGGCTGAAATCAAGGATGCCATCGCCATCCCGACCGAAGCCATCGTGCCGGAAATGGGCAAGGACAAGGTCTACCTATACAAGAGCGGACTGGCCCAACCCGTGGAAATCATCACCGGACTGCGCACCGACGCCGAAGTGCAAGTGGTACGCGGACTGCAGATGGGCGACACCATCATCACCTCAGGAACACTCCAGCTGCGCACCGGACTGCCTGTCACACTGGACCACATCGATTAACACACCGCGCCTATGAACATATCCGAACTAAGTATCCGCCGTCCGGTACTGGCGACGGTGCTCACCATCATCATCATCCTGTTTGGTCTGATCGGCTACACCTACCTGGGCGTGCGTGAATATCCGTCGGTGGACAACCCCATCATCTCCGTGAGCTGTTCTTATGCCGGTGCAAACGCCGACGTCATCGAGAACCAGATCACCGAACCGCTGGAGCAGAACATCAACGGTATCCCCGGCATCCGCTCATTGTCGAGCGTGAGCCAGCAGGGACAGAGCCGCATCACCATCGAATTTGAATTGTCCGTTGACCTGGAGACGGCTGCCAACGACGTGCGCGACAAGGTCTCGCGTGCCCAACGTTACCTGCCCGACGACTGTGACCCTCCGACGGTGTCGAAGGCGGACGCCGACGCACGGCCCATCCTGATGGTCGCCCTCCAGAGTGACAAGCGGTCGCTGCTGGAACTGAGTGAGATTGCCGACCTGACAGTGAAGGAGCAGTTGCAGACCATCCCCGACGTCAGCAGCGTGAGCATCTGGGGTGAGAAACGCTACTCCATGCGCCTCTGGCTCGACCCGGTGAAGATGGCAGGCTACGGCATCACCCCTTCTGACGTAAAGGCTGCCGTCGACCAGGAGAACGTCGAGCTGCCCTCCGGAAGTATCGAGGGAAACACGACCGAGCTGACCATCCGGACCATGGGACTCATGCACACCGCCGATGAGTTCAACAACCTGATCCTGAAAGAAGAGAACAACCAGATTGTCCGCTTCAGCGACATCGGACGTGCCGAGCTGGGTCCTGCCGACCAGAAAAGCTACATGAAGATGAACGGCGTACCCATGGTCGGCGTGGTCGTCATCCCGCAACCGGGTGCCAACCACATCGACATCGCCGACGCCGTCTACCAGCGCATGCAGACCATGCAGAAGGACCTGCCCGAAGACATCAAGTACAACTACGGTTTCGACAACACGCGCTTCATCCGCGCCTCCATCAACGAGGTGAAGAGCACGGTCTATGAGGCCTTCGTACTCGTGATTGTCATCATCTTCCTCTTCCTGCGCGACTGGCGCGTGACGCTGATTCCCTGCATCGTGATTCCCGTCTCGCTCGTGGGCGCCTTCTTCGTGATGTACGTCGCGGGCTTCTCCATCAACGTGCTCTCGATGCTTGCCATTGTGCTTGCCGTCGGTCTGGTGGTCGACGATGCCATCGTAATGACGGAGAACATCTACATCCGCATCGAACAGGGCATGGCCCCGCTGGAGGCGGGTATCGAGGGTTCCAAGGAAATCTTCTTTGCGGTCATCTCGACCACCATCACACTGGTCGCCGTGTTCTTCCCCATTGTCTTCATGGAGGGAACCACCGGACGACTCTTCCGGGAGTTCAGCTTCGTGGTGTCGGGCAGCGTGCTCATCTCTGCCTTTGCAGCACTGACCGTCACGCCGATGCTGTCGACCAAGTTGCTCAAGCGTCAGGAGAAGAAGAACTGGTTCTACCGCAAGACCGAGCCTTTCTTCACAGGCATGAACAACCTCTACAGCCGTTCGCTGAAGGCACTGCTCCGCCGGCGGTGGATTGCCTTCCCCATCATCGCGGCAGCCCTGGGCATCATCTATGTCCTGTGGAACACCATCCCTGCCGAGATGGCTCCGCTGGAAGACCGTTCGCAAATCAACATCAACACACGCGGTGCCGAGGGCATCACCTATGAGTTCATCCGCGACTACACGGAGGACATCAACCAGCTCGTCGACTCGCTCGTCCCCGATGCCGAGTATGTGACGGCACGTGTATCGAGCGGAAGCGGCAGCGTGCAAATCACCCTGAAGGACATGCAGGAGCGTGACTATACCCAGATGGAGATGGCAGAGAAGCTCTCCCGTGCCGTCAGCAAGAAGACCATGGGACGCTCCTTCGTACAGCAGAATTCCTCGTTCGGTGGACGGCGAGGCGGCATGCCCATCCAGTACGTCCTGCAGGCGACCAACCTGGAGAAGCTGGAAAAGGTACTTCCCGAATTCATGGCGAAGGTCTACAGCAACCCGACCTTCCAGATGGCGGACGTCGACCTGAAGTTCAGCAAGCCCGAGGCGCGCGTCAACATCAACCGCGACAAGGCGAGCATCATGGGCGTGAGCACCCGCAACATTGCTCAGACACTGCAATACGGACTCAGCGGCCAGCGCATGGGATACTTCTACATGAACGGGAAGCAGTATGAAATCCTTGGCGAAATCAACCGTCAGCAACGCAACAAGCCCGCCGACCTGAAAGCCATCTACGTCCGCAGCGACAACGGAGACATGGTGCAGCTCGACAACATCATCGAGCTGGAGAACGGCATCGCCCCGCCGAAGCTCTACCGCTACAACCGCTTCGTGTCCGCCACCATCTCTGCCGGACTGGCTGAAGGGAAGACCATCGGCGAAGGACTGGAAGAGATGGACAAGATTGCCAAAGAGACGCTCGACGACACCTTCCGCACGGCTCTCTCGGGAGAATCGAAGGAATACAGCGAGAGTGCATCGAGCCTGATGTTCGCCTTCCTGCTCGCCATCGTGCTCATCTACCTCATCCTGGCAGCACAGTTCGAGAGCTTCAAGGACCCGCTCGTCATCATGATTACCGTGCCGCTCGCCATCACGGGAGCACTCATCTTCATGTACTTCAACGACATCACAATGAACGTGTTCAGCCAGATCGGTATCATCATGCTCATCGGACTGGTGGCGAAGAACGGTATCCTCATCGTGGAGTTCGCCAACCAGAAGCAGGCAGCGGGAGAAGACAAGATGCAGGCCATCCACGACGCCTCGCTCCAGCGTCTGCGTCCCATCCTCATGACCAGCGCGGCAACCATCCTGGGTCTGATTCCGATGGCTTTTGCATCGGGTGAAGGCTGCAACCAGCGCATCGCCATGGGTATCACCGTGGTGGGAGGCATGCTCGTGTCGACCTTCCTGACCATGTACATCGTGCCTGCCGTGTATAGCTATGTGTCAACCAACCGCATCAAACAACAACTGAAAGCATGAAACGTACCTGCCTTTTCCTCCTAGCACTGTGCCTGCTCACCGGCGTACAGGCGCAGAAGTTCTACAACCTGCGCTACTGCCTGGAACTGGGACTGCAAAACAACTATGACCTGCGCATCGCCCACAACAACGAACAGATAAGCGACAACAACGCCACCTGGGCGAACGCCGGACTGCTGCCTACGCTCGACTTCTCGGCCGGATACGTGGGCAATGCCGACAAGAGCAGTACCACCGACCGTGCCACAGGCACCACGACCAAGGCCCCCTCGACCTTCAACCAGAGCGCCGACGTGGGGCTGAACCTCAACTGGACCCTCTTCGACGGCTTCAGCATGACCGCCGACTACAAGCGTCTGCGTGAACTCAAGCGTCAGGGTGAAACGAACACGCGCATCGCCATCGAAGACATGGTGGCGAACATCGCGTCGGAGTACTACAACTTCATCCAGCAGAAAATCCGCCTGAAGAACTTCCTCTATGCCGTGTCGCTCTCCAAGGAGCGTGTACGTGTCGCCGAGACACGCCACATCGTGGGCAGCGGCTCCCGACTCGACTACCAGCAGGCACTCGTCGACTTCAACGCCGACAGCGCCCAGTACATCAAGCAACAGGAGACCCTGCACACCTCGCGCATCCGCCTCAACGAACTGATGGCGGTGCCGGACGTCGACGAGTTCTTCATCATCCGCGACTCGCTCATCGACATCAACGCCAACCTCCACTTCGACGAACTGTGGGAAGCGACGCTGGCAACCAACGCCTCCCTGCTCCAGGCCAACCAGAACGTCAACATCGCCCAGCTGGACTACAAGAAGGTGCGCTCGCGCGACTATCCGTACCTGCGTCTGAACACCGGCTACGGCTATACGTTCAACAAGTACGACTCCTCTTCGCCCACACGCAAGAGCGGCAACCTGGGCTTCAACGCCGGACTGACTCTCGGGTTCAACCTCTTCGACGGCAACCGGCGACGTGAGTTCCGCAATGCACGCCTGGAAATCGAGAACTCCCAACTGGCACGTCAGCAACTGGAGCAGAGCCTCCGTGCCGACCTGATGAACATGTGGCAGGCGTACCAGAACAACCTCAACCTGCTCAACCTGGAACGTCAGAACCTCATCACCGCCCGCGACAACCACGACATCGCCATCACCCGCTACATGGAAGGTGACCTCTCGGGCATTGAGGTGCGCGAAGCCCAGCAGAGTCTGCTCGATGCCGAGGAGCGCATCCTCTCCGTACAGTACGACATCAAGGTGTGCGAAATCTCCCTGCTCCAGATTAGCGGGAAGATTCTCGAATACCTGAAGTAAGGCACGCAGCACACCCATACAGACACAAAGACGCCGGGACACGGAAGGGAACTACTCCCCCGTGTCCCGGCGTCTTTGCAGGTTCTCCCCTTATTCCTTCACCACAGGCATGGCCAGCAGTTCGGCAACTTCCGGGTTCTGCTTCACGATGACACCCTCCGGGTCGACGAGGAACATCGTCGGCAGCTGTTCCACCTTGTAGGCGGCGGCGATGGCATTGTCGCGGAAGGGAAGCCCCTCGCCCGTGTTGGTCCACACGATGCCATCCTCCTGCGTGGCAGTCTTCCACTGCGTGCGGTCCTGGTCCATGCTCACGCCACAGACGGTGATGCCGCGTGCCTGCAACTGGTCGTAGACCGCCTTCAGCTCAGCCGCACGTTTGCGACACGGACGGCACCAGCTTGCCCAGAAGTCCAGCAGTACATACTTGCCTCGCATGTCGGAGAGCTTCACCTCCCGTCCGTCAAGCGTACGGGTCACAAACTCAGGAGCCGGGCGTCCGACCAACCAACGCGAGCGGGCGTCCGCATATTTCCCGTAGAAGTCCCGGAAGCTGCGCGTCCGGGCAAATGTGACCGTGTCTATCCGACTGTAGATTTCCTCCAGTTCGGGATAGGTGTATATCAGCAGTTCGCCGGCAAGTCGGCAAGCCACATACGTCGTCGGGTGCTGCAGGATGAACTCCCGCGTCGCCTGCTCACGCTCCGTGAACACGGCGCTCAACAGCTGTTGCAGCGAGTCGAGCTTCGAGATGCCCTTCGGACCCTGTTCCGAAGCCTGGCTGTACGCCCTGTTGAGCTGGAGCTCCCGCTCACGCAAGTCTCCAAGGCTCATGGCATAGTCAGCATAGAGCTGCTGCTCCTTGCCCCCTTCCAGCACCTCCACCGACACTTCATGCAGCTCATCGCCAAAGCTCAACCGGAACTGGCTTCCGCCTTCGGCTATGAACTCCCCGTCATATTTCCCGGGAGCAGTCACAATCCGGTACGTGTCGGGGTTGTCCAGCCGACGCTTGAAACGGAACTCCGTATCCCCCTCCAGCGCCACCGAATCCAGCTTCACCAATCCGCTGTCCGGCTGCACATACGTCAGATAAACCGACCCGGAAAAAGGCTCCGGGAACTCTCCCGACACAATGAACTCATCTGCCGACTGACAGGCCATCAGCCCTGCCCCGGCAAGTAAAAAGCAAAGTACGTTTTTCATGCTGTTTCCTGATTATCTTTGGCACGCAAGTAACAAAATATTCCGCAGAAAACCAACATTCCTTCCCATTCTTCTGTCAGATTCTTTCATATCTTCCGCCCACAGATTCCACTCGCCGGAAAGACCGCACGGAATGACACAATGCCAGCAAAACAAGGGTTCTACTTGACAAAACAAGGCAAAACACCATTTCCGACTAACGCATACTTTGGAGGAATCGCGCAAAGTAGGTTATTTTAGGAATATTCATGCGGAAGCGTGTGCATACTTATTCCAAATCCGGGGCAAAAACGAATAATTATACTGCGAAACAATATTGTTTCACTCGTCAAACAATATTGTTTGGGAAGTGAAACACTTGTGTTTGGTACGTCAAACAATATTGTTTCATCCGTCGATGTCAAGTCTTCGGAAGACAAAACACTTGTTTTACACTTTCGAAACACAATTTCAGAGTCATTCACTCCTGGTTTGTTCCCGGAAGCGTAAAATCGGAAGGTATGAGAATGCACAGCGTGTTCCCCGGTTCTGTTGCTTTATGGTTTCATCCGGACGCATTTCCTTCCGTTATGAGATGGCATGAGTACATACGGCAGCAAGATGTATTTTGCGAATCGCCTGAGAATGCAAAAAAATCCACCGACTCGTCCTCCGCTCCGTTTGAAGGCAAAATAGAGAGGCCTCGTTTGACACTTTGTCGAGGAATGACAGAATGTCAAAATTCCAAAGACTCCAAGCTTCACCTGACAACCAAATGATATCCCGCCACACATCCCCAACCTCCACGGACAGCGAAAACTCTGTTTTGATATTACTGCACGTCAAGGACCGTTTGCCTGTTTGCGTCGTGAGGACTAGCGAAATGTACCTTGTACGCTCTCTGAATCTGCAACAACACATCATGGACGGTAGACTTCTGAGCCGACGCCGCCAATGCCATGCATAAAAACAGAACAGCGAACATCCCCTTTTTCATTCCTTGTTTATTATGACATCCAACGTGGCTTCAAGCATCCGGACGGCACTCTCCAAACTATAGGACTCAAATTCAACTTCTTGCGGACGTAGTCTATACTGGCATTCTTGGTCATCTGATAAAGATACAGCTTGGGGGATACTATCTTTTCTCCGGCAGACACCTTCTCATACAACTTCGAAAAGCTGTCCATGACAATGTCCTCCGCAGCCTCAAAGCCTTCCACATAATGCATTGAAAACATACACAACGCATCGTAATTCTCCTTGAACAACTCCTCTAATTCGGATGCTTTAAACATTTGCGCTTCCAGATTTTATTAGTATGACGAAAAAGAACCCAAAAACTCCTACTCCTCATCAGGAAAAAGTAGAAAATTCTTCTTCAGCTCATTTTTTCCTCCTTCTTGAGTAAGGGTTTCCGGGGGAGACGGCGTCTTAAGGACAGTGATTTTAATAAAAATAGTATCAAGTATGAAAAAGCGTATTCTGTTGTTCGTTTTACTACTTACCTCCGGAGTTGCAACATTCGGTCAGCGATTCAACTATGGAGTTCATGTGGGTATGAATGTTTCCGGCTATCAGGGTGGAGATGCTTACCGCATCTATGATGAGTCGGCAAAAGTGGGAGCAGAGATAGGAGGTGACATATCCTATCGTCTGACTTCACATCTGCTGCTCCTTTCCGGACTCAACCTCTCGCAATATGGTGGAAAATTCTCCGTAATGAGTCCGTACGTGGGAGTGACATCGGCACAAATTACGGAGTTCAAGGAAGTGAATACCCAAACACTTTCTTTTGAACTCCCCATTAAGGTCGGATATGAATTCAACATGGGACATAACTTCTCAATCATACCCTCCATCGGCATGTTCGGAAGGTATGCAGTCGCATCACTCAAGGGGGATGTCGTATCTGCTGACGGTTTGTCCCAAAAATGGCATCCGACAACGGATTATGATCAGGATTACCATCATATAGACGCTTTCAAACGTTGGGACTATGGTGCAGAGTGCGGGATTGACTTCCGTTTTGCCCGACATTATTCGGTATCTGCAAGCTACAAGCATGGCTTGAAGAGTCTGCAACCCCAATACAACCTGAAAAGCAACGCTTTCAGCCTGTCTGTGGGGTATGTTTGGTAAAACAAGTTCAACCAGACTACCGGCACACTGACATTGCTCAGCGAATATACAGGATTCGGCAAGATTCGCGACGTGCTTTATCGCGAGCGGTAAACTGCTTATTTCCTTCTAGAAAGAATATCCTCCCTGCAGATGAGTGTCCCCTCCTGCAAGGAGGATTTTCTTTGTTCAAATCCTATTCAAACGCCATTCTAATAACCCTCTTCCCTTCCCTGACTCTCACCACAAAATCTCAACAGCCCAAAACCACAACGTAAAATATATTCTTGCAAAGCATAAACTTTATTAAATACAGGAATTTAAACGAAGAAACGCTCCAGGATACCATTAAGAAACGTTCACATGCCCGTTGAACACCAATTAACCCGATTCAGTTGCCTATCTGTCATTAGGAACATCTCTTTCAAAATGATAGTACAGGTTGTATATTGATTGTAAATTAATCCGTTTTTGCGGGCTAAAACTTATGGATGCAAATGTTAAAGTACGGGGAAATTCCGATTTCTTGTTGTAAGTATACGTTTGTTTCATTTCCTTTGCAGGCGAAAACTAAATTTGACGAGACTTTAGGATGAACTTGAAGAACTCTTAAGGTAAAAAGATTTGTATCATTTAATGTATTAATCGCATGAGAAAACTTTCTTTATTGGCGTGTGCGCTGTTGCTCGGAGGAGCAGCGTATGCACAGAACATGACGGTGAAAGGAAAGGTCACGGCGAACGGTCTGGAAATGCCCGGCGTGACAGTTTCCGTGAAGGGGACCGCAGGAGGTACGATCACATCGCTCGACGGTGATTTTACCATCAAGGCGGATGCCGGAAGTGTACTGGTATTCTCATTCATCGGTTATGAGACCGTGGAAGTGCCCGTCAAGGGAAACGGCCCCATCAACGTGGAACTGAGAGAGAAAACAACCGACTTGGACGAAGTGGTCATTGCCGTCCCTTATGGTACGGCGAAGAAATCGACCTTTACGGGGTCGGCTGGTGTCGTCGACAAGAAAATCATTGCCAACTCACAGGTAGCAAGCGTGTCACAGGCATTGCAAGGCTCGGTGGCAGGTCTGCAGTCGTTCTCTGCCAGCGGACAGCCGGGCGAGGACGCCACCATCCTGATTCGTGGCGTGGGTTCGGTGAATGCCTCCACGACGCCCCTCTATGTGGTCGACGGTGTGCCCTATGACGGCGCCCTCTCGTCCATCTCCAATCAGGATATCGCCTCCATCACGGTGCTGAAGGATGCCGCTGCGGCTTCGCTTTACGGTTCCCGCGCCGCCAACGGTGTGGTGATGATTACCACGAAACAGGGTTCGAAGAAGTCAGCTCCCAGCATCGAGATTTCAGCCAAATATGGCTTCTCCGACCGCGCCGTAAAAGACTACGAGCAGGTGAGCACCGAACAATACTTCATGCTCGAGTGGGAGGCCATCCGCAACATGCGCATGAACCTGAAAAAGAATCCCGACACGGCTGAGGCGGCTGCCGCTTATGCCACCCAGAACCTGATACTCAACTATATCGGAATCAATCCTTACGGGACAGCCTACCCGCAACCCATCGGCACGGACGGCAAGCTCGTCGAGGGGGCACGTCTGTTGTGGAACGACAGCTGGGAGGATGCGCTTTCGCAGGATGCCCACTATACGGACCTGAGTGCCCGGGTGTCGGGAGGTAGCGAGAACTCACAATATTACTTCTCCCTGGGATACATGGACAACCAGGGAGCCTACATCGGTTCGGGCTTCAAGCGTTACACGCTGCGCGCCAACATCACCTCGGACCTGACGAAATGGTTGCAGGTGGGCGTGAACGTCGGTCTGACACACTCCATCCAGGACTTCCCGAAGTCCGATGACTCCTCGCTGGGCAACGTCGTACTCGCCGCACGCAGCATTCCCTCGTTCTACCCCGTCTATGAGCGCGACCCGGAGACCGGTGCTTATGTGTTCGACGAGAACGGACAGCGCGTCTATGACTACGGCAAGTACCGTCACGGCTCGTATGCCGGATACAACCAGGCGCAGTCGATGCTCTATGACAAAAACGAAATCAAGCGCGATGCCGCCTCGGTGCGCGGCTACCTCCAGGTGACACCCATCGAGGGACTGACCTACAAGATGTCGCTCAACATCGACTACAACAGCCGCTTCACACACGACTATGCCAACCCGACTTACGGCAAGGAGCCTGTGACCGGTTCGGTCAGCAAGAGCAACACCCGCACGACAGGCATGACCTTCAACAACGTGGTCAACTGGGAACATACGTTCGGCGAGGTGCACAACGTCCGCCTGATGGCTGGTCAGGAATACTATGAGTACAACACGTCGAACTTCGGCGGAAGCCGTTCGAACGTCATCACCGACGGGTATTTCGAGCCCGACGTGGCGTCCACACTGACGGGATTCTCGGGCAACAGCGACCAGTACAAGCTGTTGAGCTACTTCGGACAGGCAGAATACAACTACGCACAGAAATACTTCGCTTCGGTGTCGATGCGTGCCGACGGTTCGTCGCGCTTCCATCCGGACAACCGCTGGGGAGCCTTCTGGTCGTTCGGCGGTTCGTGGAAAATCGGACGCGAGGCGTTCGTGGAAGAGGCTGCCGGCTCGTGGCTCTCAGACCTGACCCTCCGTGCCAGCTACGGTGCACAGGGCAACGACAACGTGGGTTACTATGCCTACCAGGCGCTCTACAGCATCGGCAGCTTCCTGGGAGAGACGACACTGACGACCTCGCGGCTTGACACCCCCGAACTGTCGTGGGAGACGAACCTGAACGCCAACATCGGTCTGGACTTCAGCCTCTGGAGCAACCGCCTCTTCGGTACCGTCGAGTGGTTCCAGCGGACGTCGAAGGACCTTCTGTTCGCCCGTGACCTGGTGCCCTCGTCAGGCTTCTCCAGCATCGACGACAACATCGGCAAGGTGCGGAACTATGGTTGGGAGTTCACCCTCGGAGGCACCCCCATCCTGACACGCGACTGGACCTGGCGTCTGTCGGTCAACGCGACGACCTATAAAAACGAGATTGTCAGCATCCCCACCGACGTGATGTGGAGCGGCACGAAGAAGTGGGTCAAGGGAGGCTCGATCTACGACTTCTGGATGTACGAGTGGGCAGGCGTAGACCCTGAGACGGGCGATGCGCAGTGGTACATGACCGACACCGAGACCGGCGAACGGATGAAGACGACCAACTACGGTTCGCTGACGTCGCAGGACAAGGTGAAGGTGGGCAATGCCCTGCCGAAGGTGAGCGGCGGTTTCCAGTCCGACCTCACGTGGCGCGACCTGTCACTCTCGATGGCGTTTGCCTACTCCATCGGCAACAAAATCTACAACCGCGACAAGGCAAGCCTGATGGGCGTGAGCGGTGCCAACGGCAGCACCATGAGCAAGGACCTGCTCAACCGCTGGACTCCTGAGAATACACAAACCGACGTACCCCGTCTGGAGTATGACCAGACGAGCTACTTCACCTCGGCAAGTACCCGCTGGCTGGTCGACGGAAGCTACCTGCGCCTGAAGACCGTCACGCTGAACTATAACCTGCCGAAGAAGTGGATTCAGCCCGCGATGCTGAAGGATGTGAGCATCTATGTGCAGGGAGAGAACCTCCTGACCTTCTCCAAGCAGCAGGGGCTCGACCCGGAACAGGCATTGGGCGGCGTGACCTACTGGCGCTATCCTGCCATGAAGACCCTTTCGTTCGGTATTAATGTGAAACTCTAAAAGAAGAAGAAGACTATGAGAGTAAGTTTGAAAAACATATGCATGGGGGTCCTTGCGTCCTGCTCCCTGGTGGCTTGCGACCTGGACACCACCCCCACCACCTCGTTGGAGACCAACGCGGTATTCAAGAATCTCGACAATGCCAAAGCCGTGCTGGCAGGAACGTGGAACTACGTGTTCACCTCCGGTTCCACCTACGCCTCCCTGGGCTTGAACTCCATCCTCATCAACGATGACTTCGGAGGCTCCGACGTGGTGCGTGCGGCAAGCTACGGTTTCTCCGCCAGCTACAGCCTGACGAACGGCTATTCGCGCGGTGAGTACAACGGCGTGATGTGGGACCTGATGTACACCGCCATCAACAACTGCAACAACGTCATTGCCCACATCGACGGCATCGAAGGCGACGCGTCCGAGAAAAACCTCATCAAGGGACAGGCACTCGCCACCCGGGGCTACATGTACATGATGCTGGCGTCGCACTACTCCTTCTCCATCGAGAAAGACCCGGACGCGGTGTGCGTGCCCATCTGGCTGGAGCCCAGCACCTACGACTCTGCCCTGAAAGGTATCCCGGCATCCAGCGTGTCCGAAGTCTATGACCGTGCACTGACGGACCTGAAAGACGCGCTGGACTTGATTCCCGAGAACTATTCGCATGGCAGCGTGGCAACCGACCAATACAAGATCGACCATCTGACGACCCTGGGCCTGCTGGCACGCACAAGCCTCTATGCAGCCCGTTGGCAGGACGCCTACGACTATGCCTCCAAGGCGCTTGCCATCAACGACTACATCATGACCGAGGACGAGTTCAACGAGGGCTTCAACAACTATACCAACAAGGAGTGGATCTGGAGCCTCTCCTGTACGCTGGACGACAACGACCCCGCGTACACGTTCTACTTCAAGGATACGACGACGGAAGGTGCCTACTACACCAGCCTGTGTGCCGACCCGAATTTCGTGAACAACCAGTTCGCCGAGGGCGATTACCGGAAGGACATGTACTACCTGGGCTACACGCAGCAGGGTCAGGAGTACAAGATGCTGTGCACGAAGTTCCGCTTCAAGGACCTCGACAACATGCTGGCAGACATCCTGCTGATGCGTACGTCTGAAATCCATCTCATCAAGATGGAGGCGGCTGCCCACCTCGTCGGAAAAGAGTCCGAGGCGCAGCAACTCCTGCAGTCCTTCCGTCAGCACCGCATGAAAGACGGCTATACCGCTGCGGCAGTGACCGCCACGGGAGAAGACTTGCTGAAGGAAATCTGGCTGGAGCGTCGCCGCGAGCTGTGGGGTGAGGGTTTCTCACTGACGGACATCATCCGCAACCAGCAATCGGTGGAGCGCGAACAATGCATGGTGCAACAGCACGACACCGACGGTAATCCGATGTATGATGACAAGCAGGAACCCATCATGACCAATGCCGGTCACTCGCGCCTGAACCTGCCCGACGGGACCGCGTTCGTGAAGAACAGTATCTACTACCTCTTCCGCATTCCCGAGAAGGAGGAACTTCAGAATCCGGACTTGTATTCCAAGTATCCCAAGTCGGAACTTTACCGATGACCTGAGCACTCTCTATAACTTCGATTATACCCATTGCCCTCTTTCCGGCTGCGACAGTCGGGAAGAGGGCTTTCTGTATGCCAGCGCACCGGTAATCAACCTTCTGCGCTGCATCCGTCTTCCCTGATGAGCGTCCCGGAAAATATCCTTCAGCTTGGGACTTGCAGTTCCACGGCTTGAGACTCACAGTTCCACGGCTTGGGACTCGCAGTTCCACGGCTTGGGACTCGCAGTTCCACAGCCTGGGACTCGCAGTTCCACGCCGTGGGAATAACAGTTCCACGCCGTGGGAATAACAGTTCCACGCCGTGGGAATCCAAAGCTAATCAAATGCAGCAGAAAAGGAGAAGCGGAAGGGATACAAAAGAGCCCGGCAACAAGAGTCATTGTCGGGCAGAAGAAGGGCAGCATCCATAACGGATGGCGGAGGGAATGCACGGGGTCAGTCTTCCCGGATTTCCTCGAAGTCGACGTATTCGCCCTCGTCGGGGGCAAAAATCTTGCGGCGCGGACCGTTGGTGTGCCGGCGGCGATAGGCAGTGCCGCTGTCGCTGTCATAGTAGGTCTCTTCTTCCGCTTCATGGGCGGAAGCCGTCTGCGACTGCGCACGCGTCTGTCGGTTGGTACGGGGAGAGCCGCCAAGGAGTGCCTGCACGATGCGCAGGAGGGCGGAACTGAAGAATATTACAAGGAACAGTAATATAATAGGTATAGAAAGTAGACATCCCATAGATGATAAGTTTGTTCGGTCGGGGTTGAGCGACGGGTTTGTATATCAAACAGACTACAACTTCCGTGCCACGCGGACTCACGCCTTGCGTCGGGTGACCAGCGAGAGGAACACGTACCACACGATGATGGCTGCAAAGCTGCTGATACCCAGGAAAGCAATCAGCGGGATGCACACCCCGAGAAAGATATATTGTGTTTGATTGTCAGCCCATGACAGGTTCTTGAACTTCAGTGAGAACATCGGCAGTTCGGCAACCAGCAGTCCGGAGAACAGACACACCAGGACAAAAAGCCACAGGGCATTGAACATGTCGGAAATCAGGAACGGATGTGCCCCGGCGGCCAGCGATGCCCAAAAGAGCGCGTTGGCAGGGGTCGGCATGCCGATGAAGGAGGTCGTCTGACGGGTGTCGACATTGAACTTCGCCAGGCGCAGCGCTGAGAAGACGGCGATGAGGAAGGCGGTGTAGGGCATCCACTCGGAAACGCCGTCGAGGAAAGCGGGGTAAGGGACTTCCTTGAAGAGTGAAAAGGCTATCATGGCAGGGGCCAGCCCGAAGCTGATGTCGTCGGCCAGTGAATCGATGTCCTTCCCGATGGAGGAACGGGCATTGAGCAGCCGGGCGAGCATGCCGTCGAAGAAATCGAAGACGGCAGCCATGACGATGAACAGGAGCGCCAGCTCATAGCGCATCTCGTATGCCATGACGGTGGCAATGCAGCCCGAGAACAGGTTGCAGCAGGTCACCAGATTGGGAATGGAACGGGTAATGCAGTTTGACATAAGCTTTCAGTAACTAAGCGGTTGGTGGGGTGGCAAGGGGTTGCCGATCCTCATTTGAGTCGGGCAAGGACGGTCTGGTTGCCCACGGTCTTCTGACCCATCTTGACACAGACCTCGGAGCCTACGGGCAGGTAGACGTCGACGCGCGAGCCGAACTTGATGAAGCCCATGTGCTCGTCGATGTAGCACTCTTCGCCTTCGCTGGCGTAGGTCACGATGCGTCGCGCCACGGCTCCGGCAATCTGGCGTGCCATGACTTCGATGCCCTCAGGGGTCTCGATGACCACTGTCGAACGTTCGTTTTCCGTACTTGCCTTGGGGAGGAAAGCCTTGTGGAAATTGCCGCTCTGGTGGCTCACCCTCTTCACCACGCCGTCCACCGGATACCAGTTGGCGTGTACGTTGGTGATGCCCATGAAGATGGAAATCATCAGACGGCGGTCATGGAAGTATTCGTGTTCGTCCACCTCCTCCGCGACGACGATGCGTCCGTCGGCAGGCGCCACAACTATCTTTTCGGTCTCTTGTCCGAAGAGCCGGATGGGACAACGGAAGAAATTCACCATGGAGAGATAAAGGCAGAGACTGAGGAACGCCACAATACTGAAGGGAGCTTTGGAGTCGACCAAGAAGAACAGCAAAGCATTGATGCCCGCCAACAGGATGAAACTGAGGACGAGAATGTGCGTCCCTTCTCTATGAAGTCTTATTTTCTTTAGCTTCTTTAATTTATTCATGATTCCAAAAAGGTAGCTTGGTTCTTATTTTCCACATAGCTAGCGGTTATTCTGCAAAAGTAGAGCTATTTTGAGAATACTGCAAGCAAAAGGACCATATATTGTCGAAGAATGTCCGCTATTTCTCATTCTTGTGACGAGTTGATAACCGGGGCATGTGCCGGTCCATCTGTTATAATCCGCTAAAGTTGGCAAACGATGCTTGGGGATTCCCCGAAACAGCGCTACCTTTATCCCCTCGGAAGCGATTCATAACCCGATAAACATACAAGAAACCTCAATAAACTCACATCAACATGCATGATTTTGTTCATTTGCACGTGCACAGTCAATACTCCATCCTCGACGGTCAGGCGAGCATCCAGCGTCTGGTAGACAAGGCGATGGCGGACGGCATGAAGGGAATGGCACTGACCGACCACGGCAATATGTTCGGCGTGAAGGAGTTCTACAACTACGTCAACAAGAAGAACGGAAAAGTCAAAGACGAAATCAAGGGACTCAAGAAGCGCATCGCTGCCTTGGAGAGCGGCAAGGAGACCGCAGACAATCCGGCGGAAGAAGTGGCTGCCTGCAAGGCAAAGGTGACCGAGCTGGAAGGCAAGCTCTTCAAGCCCATCATCGGCTGCGAAATGTATGTGGCACGCCGCCGGCTCTTCGACAAGGAAGGGAAGCCCGACCAGAGCGGCTATCACCTCGTGGTGCTGGCAAAGAACAACAAGGGATACCACAACCTCATCAAGCTCGTCTCCAAAGCCTGGACCGAGGGCTACTACATGCGTCCGCGTACCGACCGGGTCGAACTGGAGAAATACCACGAAGGGCTGATTGTCTGCACCGCCTGCCTGGGTGGCGAGGTGCCCCGCAAGATACGCGCCGGACAGTTTGCGGAGGCGGAAGAGACCGTGCAGTGGTACAAGCGTGTCTTCGGGGATGACTATTACCTGGAGCTGCAGCTGCACAAGGCAACCGTCCCCCGTGCCAACCACGAAGCGTATCCGCTTCAGCTCGAAGTGAACAAGCACCTGAAGGAATACAGCAAGAAGTACGGGGTGAAGCTCGTCTGCACCAACGATGTCCACTTTGTCGACGAGGAGAATGCCGAGGCGCACGACCGGCTCATCTGCCTGAGCACGGGCAAGGACCTCGACGACCCGAACCGCATGATGTACTCCAAGCAGGAGTGGTTCAAGACCAAGGCGGAGATGAACGCCATCTTTGCCGACGTGCCCGAAGCCATGGAGAACACGGTCAGCATCTGCGACCAGGTGGAGTTCTACTCCATCGACCATGCGCCCATCATGCCGACCTTCGCCATTCCCGAGGACTTCGGGACGGAGGAGGAATACCGCAGGAAATACACCGAGGAAGACCTCTTCAACGAGTTCACCCGCAACGAGCACGGGGAAGTCGTGATGAGTGAGGACGATGCCCGGGCGAAAATAGAGAAGCTGGGCGGATACGACAAGCTCTACCGCATCAAGCTGGAAGCCGACTACCTGACGAAGCTGACCTTCGACGGAGCCAAGAAGCGGTACGGCGACCCGTTGTCCGACGAGGTGCGCGAGCGACTGCTCTTCGAACTTCACATCATGAAGACGATGGGTTTCCCGGGCTACTTCCTCATCGTGCAGGACTTCATTGCCGCCGCGCGTGAGAAGCTGGGCGTCTCGGTCGGTCCGGGACGTGGTTCGGCTGCCGGTTCGGCGGTTGCCTACTGTCTGGGGATTACGAAGATTGACCCCATCCAGTACGACCTGCTGTTCGAGCGTTTCCTCAACCCCGACCGTATCTCCCTCCCGGATATCGACGTGGACTTCGATGACGACGGACGGGGCGACGTGCTCCGCTGGGTCACCGAGAAGTACGGACAGGAGAAGGTGGCGCACATCATCACCTACGGCACCATGGCAACCAAACTTGCCATCAAGGATGTGGCACGGGTGCAGAAGCTTCCGCTAGCCACCTCGAACTACCTCTGCAAGCTCGTCCCCGACAAGATACCCGACAAGAAGGTCAACCTGGCGAATGCCATCGAATATGTCCCGGAGCTGCAGGAGGCGGAGGCATCGACCGACCCCGTCCTGCGCGACACCATCAAGTATGCCCGGATGCTGGAAGGCAACGTCCGCAATACCGGCGTGCATGCCTGTGGCACCATCATCTGCCGTGACGACATCACCGACTGGGTGCCCGTCAGTACGGCCGACGACAAGGACACCGGAGAGAAAATCCTGGTGACACAGTACGAAGGCTCGGTCATCGAAGACACCGGACTGATCAAGATGGACTTCCTCGGACTGAAGACACTCTCCATCATCAAGGAGGCCATCGAGAACATCCGCCTGAGTCTGGGACTGGAGATAGATATCGACTCCATCGACATCAACGATGCCGCCACCTATAAACTGTACAGCGAGGGACGCACCATCGGTACGTTCCAGTTCGAGTCGCCGGGCATGCAGAAGTACCTGCGCGAGCTCCAGCCGTCCACGTTCGAGGACCTCATCGCCATGAACGCCCTTTACCGTCCGGGACCGATGGACTACATCCCCGACTTCATCGACCGCAAACACGGACGCAAGCCCATCGAATACGACATCCCCGTCATGGAGAAGTATCTGAAGGACACCTACGGCATCACGGTCTATCAGGAGCAGGTCATGCTGCTCTCCCGTCTGCTGGCGGACTTCACCCGTGGTGAGAGTGACGCCCTGCGTAAGGCGATGGGAAAGAAGCTGCGCGACAAGCTGGACCACATGAAGCCCAAGTTCATCGAGGGTGGAAAGAAGAACGGACACGACCCGAAGATTCTGGAGAAAATCTGGGGCGACTGGGAGAAGTTCGCTTCGTATGCGTTCAACAAGTCGCACGCGACCTGCTACTCCTGGGTGGCTTACCAGACGGCTTACCTCAAGGCGCACTATCCTCCCCAGTACATGGCTGCCAACTTGAGCCGCAACATCTCGCGCATCGATGAAATCACCAAGCTGATGGACGAGTGCAAGGTGATGGGCGTACAGGTGCTGGGACCGGACGTGAACGAGAGTATCATGAAGTTCTCTGTCAACCGACGGGGAGACATCCGTTTCGGACTGGGAGCCGTGAAGGGAGTCGGCGAGAATGCCGTGCAGGCAATCATCGACGAACGCACGAAGAACGGTCCTTTCACGAGCATCTTCGACTTCGTGCAGCGGGTCAACCTCCTGGCGTGCAACCGTAAGAACGTCGAGAACCTGGCACTGGCGGGCGGCTTTGACTCCCTGCCCGGCGTGAAGCGGGAGATGTTCTTTGCCGCCAATGCCAAAGGCGAAACGTTCACCGAACTGCTCATCCGCTACGGGGCAAAATATCAGGTAGACAAAGCCGCAGCCATCAACTCCCTCTTCGGCGGCGAGAACCAGGTGGAGATTGCCAAGCCCGAAATTCCGCCTTTCGAACCGTGGAACTCGCTCGACCGGCTGAACCGTGAGCGGGAACTGGTGGGCATCTACCTCTCCGCCCACCCGCTGGACGACTACGCCATCATCCTGGAGAACGTCTGCAACACCCACATGTCCGACCTTGCCGACAAGTCGGCCCTGGTCAACCGGGAACTGACGATGGGCGGCATCGTGACCAACGTCCGGGAAGGGCGTACGCGGAACGACAAGCCCTTCGGCATCGTGAAGCTGGAGGACTACTCCGGTTCCGGCGAAATCCCCTTCTTCGGCAACGACTGGCTCACCTGGTGCAACTACCTGCGCGAAGGCTATTTCCTCTATATACGGGCGAAGTGCCTTCCCCGTCAGTGGAACCCCAACGAACTGGACCTGAAGATAGGCTCCATCGAGCTGTTGCCCGACGTGAAGGAGAACCTGATAGACAAAATCACCATCACAACTCCGCTCTCGTCTCTTGACAAAGAGCTGATAACCGACATCTCCACGCTCGTGCAGAAGAATCCCGGCAACGCCGAGCTGCACTTCCGCGTGGTCGACAGGGACAGCAAGATGCATGTCACGATGAAAGCCAATAAAGTTAAAATATCTGTTAAGCGTGACCTCATCACTTACATAAAGAGCCGTCCGGAGTTGGAATTCAAAATTAATTAATACCTTTGCGACGAATTCATTAAATACAGAAAATTATGGCACTTCAAATTACTGACGCGAACTTTGACGAACTGCTGGCCTCAGGCAAGCCGCTCGTAGTAGATTTTTGGGCTACATGGTGTGGTCCCTGTAAGAAGATTGCTCCGGAGATTGAAGCTTTGGCTCAAGAATATGAAGGACAGGCAATCATTGGTAAGTGCGACGTTGACTCCAACGACGCTCTGACAGGAAAGTTCGGTGTGCGCAACATCCCGACGGTACTGTTCTTTAAGAACGGTGAAGTAGTGGACAAGCAGGTTGGCGCCGCTCCGAAGTCCGTATTCGAGGATAAGCTCAAGGCTATTCTCTGATTGAAAGATGGAATATGATCCGCTTTCGTCCCCTTCCACACAAGGGGAGGAAAGCGGATATTTTTTAACCGATAAAGAGCACCGATATGGCAACAGATGAATTTTTGCAGGAAGACCTGGACGATGAAAAGACCGTGGAGTTCATCAAGAACTACCTGCCGCAGGACCTGAAAGAGAAGTTTACTGACGACGAACTCTACTATTTCCTGGACCTCATCGTGGACTACTATGCTTCCAGCGGATGCCTGGATGTGGAGCCCGACAGCGACGGCTACATCGAAATCGACCAGG
This sequence comes from Mediterranea sp. ET5, assembly GCF_023337025.1. Lineage (NCBI taxonomy): Bacteria > Pseudomonadati > Bacteroidota > Bacteroidia > Bacteroidales > Bacteroidaceae > Mediterranea > Mediterranea sp. ET5. The sequence continues at coordinate 54,294 of NZ_JAMBLN010000006.1, forward strand.
ACGCCATCGTAGACTACATCGTGAAGGAGGCCAAGAAGGACCAGATGGGTGAATATGACCCCGAGGACATCCTCTTCGTCGTGCAAGGCGAGATGGAGTTCGGCAATTCACTCGGACAAGTGGACTGAAGACAAGCCTTTCCGACACAAGGCAGCAAGACGAAATACGACAAACAGGACAGAAGCAGAAGAGGTCATCGGACCTTCCTTCTGCTTCTGTCCTGTTTGTTTTCCTATCTTCTTTTCCGGAAGAACTCCTGCATCAGCGTCCGCGCCTCATCGGCAAGCACGCCGCTCACCACCACCGTCTTGGGATGGAGCACGGCAGGAGCATACAGGTGATAGCCCCGTTTGTCGTCGGCTGCGCCATAGACCAGACGCCCCAGCTGCGACCAGCCCAAGGCTCCGGCACACATGGGACAGGGCTCCACGGTGACATAAAGCGTACAATCGTTGAGGTATTTGCCACCCAAGGTATGAGCGGCTGCAGTGATGGCCTGCATCTCGGCATGAGCCGTGACATCGGTCAGTGTCTCGGTGAGGTTATGTGCACGGGCAATGATGCGGTCGCGGCACACCACGACGGCACCCACCGGCACCTCGCCACAGTCTGCCGCCAGACGGGCTTCCGCCAGCGCCTGTCTCATGTAATAGGAATCATCGGGCATAGTCAGCGTCGCATATCATGTTCGTTGAACAAAGTCGGGTAGTCATCCTCCATCGCACGGCAGATGAAGGCAAGCATGGTCTCGCGCATCCAGCGTCCCTTGTTCGTTATCTTGTACCTGTGCAAGTAACGGTCGACGATGGCTGCCTCATCCTCGCTCACCAGACACACCAGGCGGCGCGTACGTTTCGGTTCGGTCGGAGCTACTTTTACCCGTTTTTTGACTTCTTTGCTCATACTACCTGCAAATTTAGTCGCTCTGAGTAAATAACGAAAGATAAAAAGAGTAAATTTGCAAAAAAGACAACAACTATGGCTGAACACAACCTGCTGGGACAAGCCGGAGAAGACCTTGCTGCAGATTTCCTCCTGTCAAAAGGATACTACATCCGCCACCGCAACTGGCGTGCCGGACGTCACGAGCTCGACATCATCGCCGTGCAGGACGGGACGCTGGTCGTCGTCGAGGTAAAGACCCGACGGAACGGCAGCTTCGGCGACCCCTATGAAGCCATCGACGAACGGAAGGTACGCAGCATCGTATGGGCTACGGACGCCTACCTGAGGCGGTTCAACTTGGACATGCCGGTACGTTTCGATGTGATTGCCGTCACCGGCAATGCTGCCAGCCACAGCATTGAGCACATCGAGGATGCCTTCTATCCTCCCTTGGAATAAGCCCGTCCGTCGGCTATTCCATCCCCCCAAAAACTCACACGCAAAATGAGAACCACATATGAAACACTACCTTGACCACTTCGAAATCATACGTGTCGACGAGACCGACTCGACCAACAACGCCATCCGCAACCATGAACACAGTCCCGGCAAAGAGTTCCTCGTAATCTCCGCCGAATATCAGACCGGGGGCAAGGGACAACGCGGCAACTCCTGGGAATCGGCGCGGGGGAAGAACCTGCTCTTCAGCCTGTCGTGCCATCCGACGTTCCTGCACGCCCAACAGCAATTCCTGTTGTCGCAAATCATCTCACTCAGCGTGCTCGATGTCTTCCGGCACTACATCCGTCGCTTCAGCATCAAGTGGCCCAACGACATCTACTGGCGTGACAAGAAGATTGGCGGCATCCTCATCGAGAACGACCTCTCGGGCACACACATTGCCCGCAGCATCATCGGAGTCGGTTTGAACATCAATCAAACGGAGTTCAAAGGCGGCGCACCCAATCCAGTATCACTGCTCCAGGTCTGCGGAATACACTGCAAGCGCAAGCATGTGCTGGAACGCATCCTGAAACATTTCGAATCCTACTACCGCATGCTGGAGCGTGGCGAGGTGGAAACCATCCGCGAACACTACCGCAAGGCGTTGTTCCGCCGGCGCGACTTCCATCCTTACCGGGATGCCGACGGAGTATTCAATGCCCGCCTCCATCATGTGGAGGACAGTGGTCTCATCATCCTTGAAGACACGGAAGGCCGTCTGCGCCCCTATGCCTTCAAGGAAGTGGAGTTTGTGTTGTAAGAAAACCTGCAATACGGCGGTTTCTCGATTACAAGGCAGTCTCCTCACTTGCCTCCTGCATCAGCATACGCTCCACGACATCGGGACTGTGCGTACCGACCCGGATGTTCCCGTCCGGGTCAAGCAAAAGCAGGAAAGGAATCCCCGTCAGCTGATACAGCTCGGACAGTTGCTTCGACACCTCAGGCGTGACGGTAAACTGACGCCAGGACATCTGCTCCTCCTTCATGGCACGTTGCCAGTCCGCCTCCTTGCGGTCAACGGACACACTGATGATGTCGAGTGCAACAGGTTGGGCTGCATAGAGCTGTTTCAGATGCGGAATCGACGCACGACACGGACCGCACCACGACGCCCAGAAGTCGACCAATGTATAGACACCCGGTTTACGGACGGCAGCAAGAGTTGTCGGCTGCCTCCCGGTATCGAGAAGCGCAAAGTCCTTCAACGGCTGTCCGGTAACGTATGCCCGGTATGCCTCTGCCTGCTGACGGACGTGTGCCAGACGCACCGTGTCGCAAGTACCCTTCACACAATCGAGCCAACGGTCCAGTTCGTCAGCCGTCAGACTGAAAGGTTCCGTCAGCTTCCGCCCGACCAGATACACCGAGATGGACGCCTCGGGATGGCTGCGGATAAACGCATCGGTCAGCGCTTTCACCTTGCCGGCAGCCTCCTGGGAACGCTGCTTGTAGTATGAAAGGGAGTCTGCATGCTCCTTCTTCTGCCGGGAGAACTGAAGGTCCACATACCGGCGTTCCATCTGCCAGGCGACCAGCTCGGCAGCATGAAGTGCCTTCCGGTAAGCGAGGTATTCCTGTTGGGCACGTCCACCGGTGACCGTCGCATTACGCTCCTTCTCCAACGGAGAATGCCCGAACTCATACGTCAGCGGGAGGCTGTCGAGATGAACGGCTTCCATTGCAACGTGAACATTCTCCAGCATCAGACGGGTGTCCGTCTCCGTCTCATACGAGGAGCCGTCCTCGTAAGTCTCCGTCCGCAGAATCTCTACCCGGCAGAGTGTTGGAGATACGACACTGCCACGGAAGGTGAAACGTCCGTCACGTACTGTTGTCTTTCCCAGTGGTTCTCCCCTGCTGCCGTCTTTCTCCAAGTTTACCAGACGGACGGTCGTACCGTCTTCCAGTCCGGGGACATGCCCGTCAAGCACAAACCCCGGAGTTTCCTGTCCCAGTGCACTTCCAATCGTCAGCAGACAACCGGAGAGGACAGACACAAATCTATTTCTGTTCATGGCTTCATGTGGTTTTGCAGGTATTCAACAATGACATCGGGCAAATTGGTCGAACAGACGATGCGTCCTTCCCCGTCAATCAGGACGAGACGTGGAATCGTCGTCAGCATGTAGCCGTCAGCGGCGGCAGGCACTTGCACCTTGTTGAGCCATGCCTGAGCCCACGTCATCTGCTCCTCTTCCATAGCCTTACGCCAGGCTGTTTCTTTCTCGTCGACCGAGACACTGACGAGTCCCAGCCGTGAACCGTACTGCACTGCCAGCTCCTTTACACGGGGGATTGCCGCACGGCAGGGACCGCACCAGGAAGCCCAGAAGTCGAGCAGCGTGAATTGCGCTTCCGCAGGGATGAGCGCCGAGAGCCGTGCAGACGTCCCATCCGTCCGTATCAGGTCAAAATCCGGGTAACGTTGTCCCAGCGCATAGCGCAAGGCCACTTCCAGGTTACGGTTGAGGGCATTCACCCGCACCGTGTCGGGACAGGTCTGCACGAGCGAAGCCATCTCTTCCAGTTCGTCTGCCGTATAGACAAAGTCGGTGCGAAGCTCCTGATACATCCAGTAATTGGCAGCAAAGGAAGACGGATGCCGACGTGCAAAGCTGACCCGCGCCTCATGAAGCTTCCGCTGCGCCACCTGCACCAGTGTCCGGTACTTCCGTACGGAGTCAGGATTGTCATTGGTTGCAAAGTAGACTTCCGCCTCCTTGTAACCCGCCAGCCGAGCCTCCCGTTCCAGGTCGTACACGGCATCAAGATACTCTTGCCAGTCAGCTTGTGCCCGTCCACCGCTGACGCGCAGGAGCTGCTCGGTCCGGTAATCTTCGGAAGCTTCCTGAAGAGCGCTCCAGGTAACGTCTGCTACCTGCATCGCCTCCGGAGAAGCCATAAAACGGACAGCATGTCGGGTGTAGAGACGTCCGTTCTTCGGACTTCGTTGCAATATGCGCAACTCGCAGAGCAACGGACGTATCACACTGTCGCAGGTCAGACAGAAAGTTCCGTCCGCGGGAGATGCCTGACAAAGGGGCAACTGTTCCCGCGACTCGACATTGACTACAGCCACTTGCAGGCTGTCCGGCATGCCCTCGATGCGTCCGCTCAGCGTGAACTGTGCCGAAGCCGGCAGCGCACACAGGGCAGCCAGAAAAGACAGAATAAGTTGTTTCATGGAGTTCTGATAGTTAAAACCGTTCCTAATTCAATGTTTATCGAACATCACGTACCCAGCGGACGGACATGTACTTGTTGGAGTTGTTGCCACTCTGACGTTCCACTCCCTCCTGTCCGCTGACCAGTTTGCGGAAGAACACCATCCGGTAGCCGTCGCCTCCCGGCTTGCTCTCATCCACGGTAGAGGTCCAGTAGTATCCTGCCTCCCCATCGTACTTCAACAGGCATCCCACTCCGTATGTCTCGCTGCTGTAGAGCACCGAGCCTCCGAGTTTCAGTCCCAGTTCTGCGCCCTGGTCGGAGCGCGTCAGCAGGGAGGCGATGCTCCCCCGCCATCCCGTCCGGTCGACCTCTCCTCCCATGCCCATCGCACGTTCCAGCTTCTTCCAGTCGTCATCGGTAGGCAGACGCCAGCCCTCGGGAGCGGACGCCAGTGCCTCCTCATAGCTCAGGAGGTTGCCGTACTCATTGAAATAGTCAGTGGTGTCAGCATCGAAGGAAATGGTTTCATACCAGCCGTAGTCAGGCACATAGTATTCCACGTTCCACACCCGGGAACCATTCCGGGCATTTTCCGTCGTCCATTCCTGGTCTCCGATACGTACCCATCCATAGGTATTCCCTTGGTTGTCGGTCACAGTCCCATGTGCTGTCGGCTCAACCGCCAGTCCGTTGTCATCATCGCTGCAAGCCACCAGGACCAGTGCGGCAAGCAGACTTATCAGCCATTGTTTCATAGTGTACTCGTGAATTGTAAAAGTTAGAACTTATATCCCGTAGCCAGAATCGCCTGTCTGACCAACTCCATCCGCTGCATGAGGAGACTGTAGGCTCCATACTGCGCTTCAATCTCTTCCCAAGGAGTGTTCATCACCAGTTCAAAGAAGTCATCCCAATCAGAAAACGGAGGAGTATCATAGTAGAACTCGTCATACCAGTCTTCCGAATAACTGATGAATCCCAGCTCGTAGAGGGCTTCCATCTGCGTACGGTCCCATCCGGGAATGAGGTCGCCCAGATAACTGTCGGAGACCTCCGCCGGAATCAGGTCGTAGAAGGGGCCCTGATAGTCATCCCAGTTCAAGTCACTGATGCCATCATCAACCAGATTGGTCAGCACCGCCAGAGCCATCTCCCGGCGTTCCTCCTCATCCAGGTGCAGCACGTCCTTTGTGTCGATAGCCATGCAATAGATGTTCGATTTGTAACTCAGGTCCTCCCACGTAGAGCCGTAAGAGTTCTCCCGGATGCCATTAACCAGCAGGATTGAGTAAGGCAGCAGGTTCTGCGAGAGGTGAGGGAGGAAGTCGGCTTTAATCATCTCAGCAGCTGCCGCCTTTTCCTCCTGCGTCTGATAATAGCCGAAGGCATAGGCTGCGTTGTTGTAACCCGTCAGGCTGTAACGGAAGTTCAGCACTTCGGTGGCATAGACAGGGGCCCCGTTGACATCCGTACCATTGAGGTCATGGCGAAGCGTGTCGTTGAAGAAGAGATAGACCCCGGTCTCGTCAAAGAAGTCACGGCGCAATTCCGCCTCGGTACTGTGGTCATCCTCCTTCGGAAGGAAGAAGTTGGTGTCCTCGCCGCTGGGCGTCAGCAGCTCCTCGTCGGAAGAGCAGGCAGCCAGGAACCCGAGCGTTCCGGCAAGCAACATACCTATATAATAATGTGTCAAATGTTTCATAGTCTACAGATGAATGAATAACTTGGACTTAATAATTCTCGCTGCGTGCAGGCTTGCGTGCCGGACGCTCGTTGTCTCCCAGCGACACCTGGAACTCCAGCACCTTCCGCGGGATGGGCAACGTATAGGCAGGGTCATTGGTTTCAAGCCGGTAGTAGTCGCAGCGCAACGGGTCGTAAGAGTCATAATACACATGCCCGTGCTCGATGGTCTTGCTCCACGGGTAGGGTTGGCACACGGTGTAACGCCGCAAGTCAAACCAGCGATGGCCCTCCAGCAGGAACTCACGGGCACGCTCGTCGCGGATGAGTCCGACCAGTTCGCTTCCGGTCTGGGTGATGCTTGGAGCAGTCTCCATACGGGTTTCAAGGAAAGTCTCCAGGACGCGCCGTGCCTCAGCCTCATCGCCGGCACAGGCCGAAGCCTCCGCCAATGTCAGGTAGGCCTCGGGGGTACGCAGCAGGAAGCAGTCGGACACCTCGCTGTAATTGCCCCACGCACGTTGCTGTCCATTGACCTTCAGGAAGACGGGAGACTGACGGAAGTTCTCGCTGGCACCAATGAAGAGGTTGGTACGCAGGTCCCCCCTCTGGAACAGCTCCATCATCTCATCGGAAATGAAGTAGGCAGGCATGTAGTTGTCGAACATCCCGCGCCAGTCGGCAAAGGCGACGGAAATCATGTAACCACCCATGGAGAAGATGGTCTCGGGCGAATCGCGATAGACCACATCCGCACCCGGAGACAGGGAGTGGAGGTCGAGCAGGCCGTCCTGCAGTTCGAGCACCCGCCGTGCCTCGCGGGCTGCGGCTTCCCAGTCCTGCATGTACAGGTACACACGGCTGCGCAACAGGAGGGTGGCGGTCAGGTCGGCATGATAGACCGACACACGCTCTTTGCCCTGCAGGCAGGCTTCCGCCTGTTCGAGGTCTGCCAACACCTGTGCGTACACAGTTGCCAGCGGTTCGCGTGTGAACTCGCGGTCCTCCACGTATTCAGAAAGTTTGATGGGCACTCCCGGCGTGGAGGCAGCCGTCTGCGGAAGGTAGGGCTGTGCATACAGGTTGGCAAGCAGGAAGTAGTAGGCAGCACGCAGGAAGTGCGCCTCTCCCTTTACCCGTTCCCTGCCTGCAACATCCTCTTCCCGGGAAGCCGGCTGCTCGTCGATGAGCGCCAACACCATGTTGCACGTGTTGATTTTCTCATAGAGCATGTTCCAGTAGGCTTCGTCACCGCCCACATAGCGCAGGTCCTGGTCTACGCCCGTATCCTGCTGCCAGGTGTAGAAGGCAAACTTGTCGGAGCGGTAACTCAAAAGGTCGTTTTCGTTGTCAGGATTCTCCTTCAGTTCATCGCTCATGAAGTGCAGGATGTCAAGATTACTGTGTATCTCGCTGGCAGTAGAGCCGCTGTTGTCACCCGACACGAAGCGGCAGGGTTGCAGGTAACCGTCCCCCAGAAGAAGTTCGTTGAGGTCCTCCCAGGTCTCCACTTGTGCCTTGTCTTGTGAATACTCCTCCAGAAAATCCGAGCAGGACGAGCCGGCGAACATGCCTGCCAGCAGAAGGAGCGAGGTTCTTATCATTGTTTTCATACATCGGTCATTTTAGAAGGTTACACTTAAACCGAGCGAGAAGCTCGGACGGTCTGAAAGTTGGATGGTCGTGAAGCCACCTTGCGTCGGGGTCTGCCCCTTCAGGTCCTTGTCGGCAATGGTAAAGAGATTGCTGCCCGAGGCCGTCAGCTCCAGACGGCTGATGCCGTAAGGCTGCATCCACTCGTCCGGGAAGACATAGGAAAGGCTGATGTTGCCACACTTCAGGTAGTTGGCGCTCACCACACGCAGGTCGCTGTAGTCATACATGTCCCAGTAGCTGTCGGCTATGGGCTGCACCGCCTGACCATCATATTCCAACCGTCCCGACCAGTGCCCGCTGTACTTGAAATAGTTGCCGTCGGCCTCCCCGATGATGGCGGGGATGTCCGTACGCCGTTCGTCGCCGGGATGCTGCCAGCGGTCGAGATAATCGCGGCTCATGTTGTTCTCCGGACGGATTTCAGCGGCATCGTATGCATTGCCCGATGCCGAACCGTACATCCCGAACAGACGGGTACTGGCACCCAGGCTGTAGGAGAACATGGCCGAGAACCGCAGGTTCTTCCAGCGCAGGGTCGTGCTCAGTCCGCCCTGCATGGTCGGCTCGCGTGAACCGGTCGCCTTGAGTACACGGGTATAGGTGTCATACTTGCTCAAGCCGATGAGGTCCTCATAGTGGTCTTCCCAATCATCGAACATCGGACCGCCGTCGACCGGACTCAGTCCGAGGTAACGGTACGAGTAGAATGTCCCGATGGACTCCCCCTTGACCACTGCCGTACCGTTCAGGAAGTCGCTCAGCTCATAAGATTCGCCATCGGGTGAAGAGGTGATCTCATTGAACGTACGCGAAAACGAGGTCGTCACCGACCATCGCCAGTCCCGGTTCATGATGGGGCTGACGGTGAGGTCGACACTGTATCCGTCATTGGAGATGTTGCCCCGGTTTACCGTATACGAGCCGTAGCCGTTGACCGTAGAGATTGTCTTGCTCATGAAGGCATCCTTGGTCCGCTTGAAATAGACCGACGCCTCCATCTGCAGCCGGCTGTCGAAGAAGGAAGCCTCCAGACCGATGTTGTAGGAGTTGGTCTTCTCCCACTTCAGGTTCGGATTGGGATTCCCGTTTGCCGACGCCGTGAACTCATTGTAGTAAGGATGAAGCGGATTCTTCGTGATGGTCAGCACGGGCGACTCGGAGGTGAGCATGTTTCCCTGGAAACCGTAGGAACTCTTCACCGTGAGGTAGTCTATCCAGTCGAGGTCGCGCATGAAGTCCAGCTGTCCGAAGTTGAAGGAGGCGGACACCGACCAGATGGGCAGAAGCTTGTCGTTGCTCTGGTCACCGAACTGGTTCGAGCCGTCGATGCGTCCGTTGAGGTTCAGATAGACCATCTGATTCCAGCTGTAGGTGAAGGAGGCATAGGCCGAGATGATGTTGTTCAGGTTATCCGTCAGGTGAGGAACGTTCGACGCCAACCAGCTGCCATAGGACGGATACTCGCTCAGGTTGATGTTGTTGACGAACGACAGCCCGCGGTCCGGATAGTAGCCCCTCGCCGTATAATCGTTCATCTTATAACGTGTGGAACTGGCTTCGTAGCCCACCACTCCGTTGAAGTTATGCTTCTCCCCGTCACCGAAGTACTTGTTCCAGTCCAGCTGCAGACGCACGGTCCAGCTTTTCTGGCGGGAGTTCTGAGTGTTCAGCTCGCCTCCCTGCGGCAGGGTACTCGTGCTTGGTGGTGATGACGATGACACCATTGGCAGCCTTCGAGCCATACAGGGCGGTAGCGGAAGCGTCCTTCAGCACGTCCAGCCGTTCGATGTCCTGCGGGTTCAGTCCGGCAATGGCATTACCGATGCGGTTGACAAAGTCGGGGTCATTGAGCTCTTCAGGGGCTATCTGCACGGCATCCTGCACCACGATGCCATCGACCACCCACAGCGGTTCACGGTTACCGATGATGGACGAGGTTCCGCGGATACGTATCTTCGGCGCCACCCCTGCCTCGCCGGAATTGCTCATGAACATCAGGTCAGTGACCTGCCCTTCGAGCATCTGGTCGATGGAGGTGTAGTCGGGACGGATGATGTCTTCCGCCTTGACCGTGGTCACGGCACTCGTCAATGCCCGCTTGTTGATGACCTGGTAGCCGGTCACGACCACCTCGTCGAGGTTCTGCGAGTCATCCTCCAGGTAGATGTTCAGCGGACGTCCCTTCCAGGTGAGATGCTGTGTCTTCATGCCGATGAATGACACGGTGAGCCGGGGCTGCTTCCCGTCCCGGGTCTCGGCCAGCGGAAGTCTGAACGAACCGTCAATGCCCGTGACGGTTGCCTGGTCAGCCCCTTCCTGCTTGACAGAGACACCTGCCAGCGGCTCGCCTTCACGGTCGACCACCTTTCCGGTAGCCGTCTTTCCCTCATCCTGCTTGCGCCGGATGACCACCGTACGGTTGTCATCGGCAATCTCGTAAGTCAGTCCGCTCCCCGCAAGGCAATGGCTGAGAATCTTGTCCAGCGAAGCATCGGTAAAGTTGTAGTCCTTCTTCTGCAGTCCTTCCACGGCATTGTTGCTGTACATGAAGTTCACCTGCACCTGCTTCTTGATTTCCACGAACAGTTCCCGGATGGAAGCCTGTTTCAGCCGGACGGTCACCGGTTTGTCTGTCTGTGCCATCACCACCGACGAACCCGACAGCAGGATGGAGGCAAACAGCAACCGTGCTAGTTTGCGTTTTTCTCTCATAATGTATTGTGGTTAGTGTTTCAATGTATGTCTTTTTTCAGAAATGAGTACCTGATTCTTCTTCAGCGTGATGTCTGCCTCCCCAATCAGGCTGACCACCTCGACAAAGCGGTTGAACGTGTCGTAACGGTCAAGGTCCAGCGTAAAGCGCATCTGTCTGACCTTGTCGCTGCTGAACGAGGCATGCACGTCATACCAGCGCTCCATCTCTCTCATGATGTAGTCCAGCGGACGGTTGTCGAACACGAAGCGTCCGTGATGCCATGCCGTAGCCGCATAGACATCCGCGGGCAGGATGCGGATGCCTCCCGCCGCATCGACAACCGCCTTGTGCCCGACGGGCAGTGACACCTCCTCCCGCGGGGAACGTACATCCAGCCGTCCGCTTTCCAGGACAACCTCCAGACAAGGCTCATCCTCCCGGCAACGGATGTTCAGTTTCGTTCCCCGTACCAGGAGGTCCGCCTTTTCCGTATGGATAGTGAAGGGGTGGAGCGAATCCTTACTGACCTCCAGATAGGCTTCGCCCGAAAGGTTGATGTGACGGTTGTGTGCCGAGAAACCGGTCGGCACGGCCAGGGAGGATTCGGCATCGAGATGAATGTCCGTCCCGTCGTCCAGGCGCACCTTGTACTCACTGCCTTGTGGAACGACGACACGCGTATAGAGGTCGGGCGACAGCTCTTTGTCTCCTGACGGAGCTCCGGTGAGGTCGGCGGAAGCGAACGTCCCGCTCAGCAAGTCGTCGGTACGGACAGACTTCTGTCCGTCGGGCCAGGAGATTTCAGCCAGCGTTGTGCCCGGACCGATGGGACTCTCCTCGCCCGTCCGGAGATACCAGCCTGCCCACGCACCGAAGACCAATATCAGGATGGCGGCAGCCGCTGCCAGCCGGTATCTGCGCCGGTAGAGGCGGGACAACACACCGCCTCGGACTCCCATACGGCGATAGAGTCCCTGCCACGTCCGTTCCTGCCACGCCGTGTTCTCGTCGAGCACCGCTGCGGTCAGGAAGTCGGACGCGAGCAATTCGTCCGCCAACCGTCGACAGTCCGCATCACTGTCCATCAGTCTCCTCAACTCCTCCTGTTCCGGTCCGGTGAGGGTCCCCGTCAGCTGTTTCATGACGAGCTGTTTCACCCGTTCGAGTTTGTTTGTGTCCATAGGGTATGCTTTTGTTTAACCAGAATCTTTGAATTTATACCCTAAGAAACAACCAACCCCCTGCTTGGTGTAATACCTGATGTGATTTTTTTTTTTGCAAGTCCGGATGAAGCGAAGGGCTGGCACTCCTTCCGCAAGCCCTACACACCAGCTTGCCCATCCCCCCGGAGAGGCTTCCGCAAGACAGCACCGACGGCTTGCGCATCCCGCCGTCGTGAGATGCGCTTCTCGTTTTGCCGAGATGCTCATCTCACTGGTGACGTCAAGCTCAAAGGGAAAGGAGGGAGATGAGCAAGAGAAAAAGAGGAGCTACGCACGATGTGGCAACCAGTTACGGGAAAAGGCACAAAGGAAATGAGCAAGAGGGCCATGCCGTCTTGCGCATGAGGGCGGAATGAGAGGGCGGAAAAGCAGACCTTGACAGCCCGAAAAGGGAGAAAAAGGAGCTGGGGGAACAAACAGACTACGGGGGAAAGTCCGGGACTTCCTAGCCCAACTGCATGTGCAGGAGCGGATAGGGTTTCCCCTCCCCGTCCCGTTCAGAACGGGACACGACGCGGAATCCCATGCGCTCATAGAATCCGAGGGCGGCGGTGTTGGCTTCGTTCACGTCGACACGGGTCGCCTGCAACACCTCGATGGCGTGACGTACCAGCTGACGGCCGATTCCCTGTCCACGGGAAGCGTTCTCGACAAACAGCATCTCGATATTCCCGTCGGCTGTGCCGATAAACCCCGTCAGTCGGGCGTCCTGTTCGAAGCCGACCAGCGTGACCTGTGGGAAGTAGGCAGGGACCTGCTCCTTGTAGTAGCGGAAGTCCTCTTCGCGAAGGAAATCGTGCGTGGAGCGCACCGCGCTCTCCCATATTTCCAGCAAGCGGGGATAGTCTGCAGGCTCAATACGGCGAATCATAAGTTCTTTTTTGGGATGCAAAATAAGCATCAGGCGGGACATTTCCAAAGGCATCCGTCATGCCGGACGCGCCAGCAGGTGGCAGACCGCCAGCAAGGCATCCTTGAGCCTGCGTCGCAACTGGTGGTTGGCATTGTTGATGTGCTTCTTTACGGTGTTGATGGTGATGTGAAACTCTTCGGCAATCTCCCGCTGCGTCTTGCCGGACAGGCTGGCGGCATAGACCTGGCGGCAAGCCGTCGGCAGGTCATCGAAGGCGGCATTGACCATCTGATAGACTTCCGCCTTAATCATCCGGATGGTGACCTCCTCTTCCTGCGGCTCCCGGGAAACGGCTTGTCCTGCATATTCGGTCTCGACACGGGCATGCTTCAGGTGGTTCAAGATGGCATGATAGAGCGACTGGGACAAGTAGGCACGGAAAGCGACGAGGTTGGGAAAGACCTCCTGACGTTCCCAGATGCGAAGCCATACATCCTGGATGAGGTCCGCCACGACCTCCTCGTCCGGAATGTATTGCATGCCGAAATACTTCAAGCGGCGGAAGTTCGCTTCATACTGCTGCTTGAAGATACGGATGTCGGTCAGGTCGACTTCCTTGTCAATGTCTGCATGGTTTCCGGACAGGTTCATGAATGTAGTTCTCCGAAGATGTTTTGAAGGGTTGAATCGCCTTTTCGTGCGTCGGCGGTAAAGGTACTACATTTGCAGGAAACATCCATTCATGTGGACGGAGTTTCGCAAAAAAACGGTGATGTCTTGGCTTTGTGATTTGGATAGCTTGCACGAAAGTGCATGATTGGCTTGAAAAATACTAACTTTGCAGCGCACAAATGTGCATGGGCGCCTGAAAGGCATGCGCAAGTCGTGTTTCGACGGCCCCGTCATGAACAAACCAGATATTCCGGAACGACATGATAAAACAAATATTCCTTTGGGGAGGGCTGATGCTGGCAAGCCTCTGCGCATCGGCACAGAGCGACACACTGCTGATGCGAGTGGGACACCTGCCGGTGTCGCGGGGCGAGTTCCTTTATGCTTACCGCAAGAATGCCGGCGCCCTGCCTCCGTCAGATTTCCTGCGACGCTTCGTCCGCCTGAAGTGGAGAGTCTGCCATGCACAGACGGAAGGACTGGACACGACACGACTCTTCCGTCAGCAGTTCGAGAACTGCAAGCTGCGGTTGCAGAAACTCAACCGTCAGCAACAGGCTTCCGTCTCTCCCGAAGCACCGGACACGGACAGACGATGGATTGCACACGTCTGCCTGCGCATCCCCCAGTCGGTCTCCTACAGTGGCACCAAAGCATGGGTGGCAAAGCTCGACTCGGTGTCGGCTGCCATGCCGTCGGCAGGGGAACTGGCAAGCTGGATTGAACAGAACGCCGGACATCTCCCCGCCGGATGGCAGGCGGAAATCGTCTGCGTCAAGCCTTACCAGCTGCCCAACGAGCTGCTGACACGGCTGCGTCTGCTGAAGCCCGACGAGACTTCCCGCCCCTTCCTCTCGGCTGCCGGCGTGCATCTCATCGGACGACTGACGGAAGAAGAGATTCCGGAAGAAGAGGCTGCGCCGAGGGTCCGGGAGACCGACAAGCAATACCTCCTCCGCGAATACCACGACGGACTGCTTGCCGGCATGGTGGAAGACGAACTGCTACAAACCGACGACGAGCGGCTGAAGCACTACTACAAGAAACACAAGAAACACTACCGCTGGAAGTTGCCCCACTTCAAGGGCATCATCCTGCAAGCCAATGACAAGGAACGTCTGGAACGACTCCTGACCTACCTCGACGGCTTTCCCGAAGAGGAGTGGACCGACGCCATCCGTCGGTTCGACGAGGTGGGCGGCTCGCAATGGCTGAAGGTGGAAGAAGGACTCTTCCAGATCGGGACCAACGCATCGGTCGACAAGCTCTTCTTCGGACAGGGGGAGTTCACCCCTTCGCCCGACTATCCCTACGTACAGGTACTGGGCAAGGTGCTCAAGCGGAAGCCGGAATCCTACAAGGACGTCTACGCACTCCTGGAACGTGACTACAAGGCGGGCATGCTCGCCAAAGAAGAAGAAAAGTGGGCAAAGAAGTTTAAGGTTGAAATAAACCAAGAGGTTTTAAAAACAGTTAAGAGTCACGATGCTATATAGATTAAAGCTGTATCTTCGTTCATTGTTTTTGCATCTTCGTGGCAGTATGAAAAAAAGAGGATACCCGCTTCTCGGCCTGGCGGTTGTGTTGGCAGCCTGTGGCAGTCCGACCGACCACCGCGGCAAGACACCGCTGGTGGAAGTCGACGGAAACTTCCTGTACGCCGAGGATGTGAAGCCGCTCATGCCCGTAGGACTGTCGAAAAAGGACAGCACCACGTTCATGGACAACTACTTGCGCAACTGGGTGGAAGACCGGCTGCTCTATGAAAAGGCTGAAAGCAACGTCCCCGACATGGAGCGCATCGAGGAACTGGTGCAGAGCTACCGCCGTTCACTCATCATGCACAGCTACCAGCAGAACCTGGTGGCACAGGAACTGACGGACGAACTGTCGGAAGTAGACCTGCGCGACTTCTACGAGAAGAACCGGACGCTGTTCAAGACGGACGAAACCCTGCTGAAGGGGCTTTTCATCAAGGTTCCCCTGACGGCAAAGGACCTCAGCCGCATCCGCCGCTGGTACCGGCAGAAGGACGAAAAGTCCATCGACCACCTGGAGAAATACAGCCTGGGACATGCCGCCGACTATCAGTACTTCTACGACCGCTGGATGCCGGCATCCGCCATACTCGGCAAGCTTCCGCAGAAGTTCAAGGATGCCGAGAGCTACTTGCGGCGCAACCGCGACGTGGAGCTGAAGGACACGGCATACTACTACTTCCTGCATGTGGACGAGCTGCTGCAACGGGGAGAAGTGAAACCCTTCGAAGCTGCACGCGACGAGGTGAAAAGCGCCCTGGGCACCCTCCGGCAAGCCGACTTCATGCGCAAGGTAAGGACCGACCTCTACCAACGGGCTGTTGATAACGATGAAATTAAGTATTATTATAACAAAGACCAATGAGAAGACTGTTTACTAGCAAGCTCCTGTTGCTCTTGTGTGCCTGGACGCTGGGCACCGCCACCTATGCACAGGACAATATCATTGACGAAGTGGTGTGGGTTGTCGGCGATGAGGCCATCCTGAAGTCCGACGTCGAGCAAGCCCGCCTGCAAGCACAATACCAAGGCATCAAGTTTGACAAGGACCCCTACTGTGTCATCCCCGAACAGATGGCGGTGCAGAAGCTGTTCCTCCACCAGGCGGTCCTCGACAGTGTGGAAGTGTCCGACACCGAAGTGTTGTCCATGGTCGACCAACGCATGAACTACTACATCCAGCAAGTGGGCTCGAAGGAGAAGTTCGAGGAGTACATGAACATGACCTCCACCCAAATCCGTGAAAAATGGCGCGAGGACGTGCGCAACGAGATGATTGCCGACAAGATGAAACGCCAGATCGTGGGCGACATCAAGGTGACTCCCGCACAGGTACGCCGCTACTTCAGCCAGCTTCCGCAAGACAGCATCCCCTATATCCCGACTCAGGTAGAGGTGCAGATCATCACCCAGCAGCCGAAGATTCCCCAAGAAGAGATTGACCGTGTGAAAGCCCGTCTGCGTGACTTCACCGAACGGGTAAACTCCGGCGAGACACAGTTCTCCACCTTGGCCCGTCTGTACTCCGAAGACCCGGGCTCGGCCCGTCAGGGAGGAGAGATGGACTTCATGGGACGCGGACAGCTCGTGCCGGAGTTTGCAGCCGTCGCCTTCAACCTGACCGACCCCAAGAAGGTGTCGAAGGTCGTGGAGACGGAATACGGCTTCCACATCATCCAGCTTGTCGAGAAGCGCGGCGACCGCATCAAGGTGCGCCACATCCTGCTCAAGCCGCAGGTGTCGGAACAGGACCTCAACGCCTCGCTCGCCCACCTCGACTCCATCGCCAACGACATCCGCAGCGAGAAGTTCACCTTCGAGAGTGCCGCCCTCTATCTCTCGGACGACAAGGACTCGAAGAACAACAACGGTCTGATGCCGAACTCACAGCTGGGTACTTCCCGGTTTGAGATGGGACAGCTCCCGCAGGAGATTGCCGTCGTGGTGGACAAGATGAACATCGGCGAAATCTCGAACGCCTTCACCATGATTGACGCCAAGAACGGCAAGGAGAAGTGTGCCATCGTCAAGCTGAAGACACGCATCCCCGGGCACAAGGCGACCATCACCGAGGACTACCAGCGACTCAAGTCCGTCGTACTGGAAAAGCTCCAGAACGAGAAGCTCCAGAAGTGGATTGCCGAGAAACAACGGACCACGTACGTCCGCATCAACGACCGGTGGAAGAACTGCGACTTCCAGTACCCCGGATGGATTCACTAAAACAACATGAAAAGGAACTGACATTATATGTTTGATACTGAAAAGCGTAGAAACATTCTAGGCGGGCACAGAATATTACTGTTTGGTATTCTGTGCCTGTTTGGCATTTGTGCGGCGCAGGTGCGCCCGACGAACGGCAAGCAGAAAAAGGAGCCACAGAAGACCAAGGTCTACCTGCTGCACTCCGACATCCTCCGGTTCAACAAGGAGCAGAATCCCGACGCACAAATCCTGGTCGGCAACGTACGTTTCCGCCACGACAGTGCCTACATGGACTGCGACTCGGCCTACTTCTATGAAGCCCGCAACTCCTTTGAAGCGTTCGGGAACATCAAGATGCAGCAGGGCGACACGCTGTTCATCTATGGTGACTGGCTCTACTATGACGGCAATTCGCAGATAGCCATGCTCCGTGAGAACGTGAAGATGCAGAACCGGAACACCATCCTGACAACCGACAGCCTGAACTACGACCGGGTGTTCAACCTGGGCTATTTCTTCGACGGCGGCACGCTCACCGACGAAGAGAACATCCTGACTTCCGACTGGGGCGAGTACAGCCCCGCCACGAAGAATGCCGTGTTCAACTACGACGTCAAGCTCGTCAACCCGAAGTTCACCCTCACCTCGGACACCCTGCGCTACAACTCACAGACCAAGATAGCCAACATCGTAGGCCCCTCGGACATCGTGAGTGACCAAAACCACATCTATTCCGAGCTGGGCTTCTACAACACCACCAGCGGTGAGGCCATCCTGCTGCAACGGTCGGTGCTCACCAACCAGCAACGTCAGCTGGTGGGCGACAGCCTGTTCTACAACCGGAACAAGGGGTATGGCGAGGCATTCCGCAACGTGGTCATGACCGACACCGAGAACAAGAACCTCCTGACCGGTGAATACGGCTTCTACGACGAGCTGAAGGGGAATGCCCTGGTGACCGACAGCGCACTTGCCATCAACTATTCGCAGAACAACGACAGCCTCTACATGCACGGCGACACGCTGCGGCTCATCACCTACAACATGAACACCGACTCCGTCTACCGGAAGACGTTCGTCTACCACAAGGTGCGCATCTACAAGAGCGACCTCCAGGGCGTCTGCGACTCGCTGGTCTTCAACTCACAGGACTCCTGCATGACGATGTACCACGACCCCATCGTGTGGAACGGCAAACAACAACTCTTCGGAGAGGAAATCCGTGCCTACATGAACGACAGTACCATCGACTGGGCACACATCATCAATCAGGCCATGTCCATCGAACAGATGGACTCGGTACACTACAACCAGGTGAGCGGAAAGGAAATCAAGGCCTACTTTACCGGCGGAGACCTTCGTCAGGTCGATGTCATCGGCAATGTGCGTCTAGGCTACTTCCCTGTCGACGGGAAAGACAGCACGCTCATCGGCTACATCACTGCCGAATCCAGCCTGATGAATGTCTACCTGCTGCAACGCAAGGTGCAGAAAATCAAGATGACCACGCAGACGGACGGCGTAATGTACCCGATGCTTCAGATTCCTGAAGACAAGCTCTACCTGCCCTCGTTCGCCTGGTTTGACTACATCCGTCCGCTCAACAAAGACGATGTGTTCCGCTGGCGCGGCAAGAAAGCCGGACAGGAGCTGAAGAAGAGCGTCCAACGCAAACCGCCTCTGCCCACGCTGAAAGGGTTGCTGAAGAAATAGCCGGTTCACGATGGGACTCTTTCAGACACGCCGCCCCCGGGGATTCCACCATACCTATATATATTATGGTAGGTCTTCCTCACGCCGCGCAACTCCGGGAAGGGAAGCAGGCGACAAGGAACGGCTGTTCCGGGAACGCTGGCACCGGCGCACCCCATCCCGCCGCAACCCGCTGCTCGTACGACTCGTCCTGCTGGCATTGCTGGCAGGACTGCTCTATTACCTGTTAAATGGAAGTCAGACTATTCTATAAGCTACATCTATGAGTGATATAATTCGTGTATTACCCGATTCCGTTGCCAACCAGATAGCCGCCGGCGAAGTAATCCAACGCCCCGCTTCGGTGGTGAAGGAACTCGTGGAAAATGCCATCGATGCCGAAGCCAAGAACATCCATGTGTTGATAACCGACGCCGGGAAAACCGCCATCCAGGTCATCGACGACGGGAAAGGCATGTCAGAGACGGACGCCCGCCTCTCCTTTGAACGCCACGCCACCTCCAAGATACGCGAGGCAGCCGACCTGTTCGCCTTGCACACCATGGGCTTCCGTGGAGAAGCGCTTGCCTCCATCGCTGCGGTGGCGCAAGTCGAACTGAAAACGCGCAGAGAAACCGACGAACTGGGGACGCTGATTGCTATTGCCGGTTCGAAACTTCAGAACCAGGAACCGGTGTCGTGTGCCCGGGGATGCAACTTCACGGTGAACAACCTGTTCTTCAACGTACCGGCACGCCGCAAGTTTCTCAAGTCCAACCAGACTGAGCTGAGCAACATCCTGAACGAGTTCGAACGTATCGTCCTGGTACATCCCGACGTGGCGTTCACCCTCCATCACAACGAGTCCGAGCTGTTCAACCTGCCCGTCTCCCCCCTCCGCCAACGGCTGATCGAGGTGTTCGGGAAGAAGCTCAACCAGCAGTTGCTCAACCTGGACGTCGAGACATCCATGGTCAAAATCAGCGGCTATGTAGGCAAACCGGAATCTTCGCGAAAGAAAGGCTCACACCAATACTTCTTCGTCAACGGACGCTACATGCGCCATCCCTACTTCCATAAAGCCGTGATGGATGCCTACGAGAACCTCATCCCTGCCGGCGAACAGATATCCTACTTCATCTACTTCGAGATTGACCCGGCAAACATCGACGTGAACATCCACCCGACGAAGACCGAAATCAAGTTCGAGAACGAGCAGGCCATCTGGCAGATACTCGCTGCCGCCGTCAAGGAGTCATTGGGCAAGTTCAATGCCATCCCGACCATCGACTTCGACACGGAAGACATGCCGGACATCCCGGTCTTCGATACGTCCGGCTATGCCGAAGCACCCCGCATGACCTATAACCCCAGCTACAACCCGTTTGAAACGAGCGAAGAAACTTCGTATGTTCCGGGAACAGGAAACAGCAGCTCCGGCGGCAGGTCGGCGTCCACCTATGTACCCAACTTTGACGAACCGTCCGTGCCCGACAATTGGGAAAGTCTCTACCAGGGAGCACTGAAACCCGACCTCCCCGAATCGGTACCTTCCGAGACTCCGGAAGCCACACCGACGGAACCTGCCACCCATCTGCTCGCCACAGCCGGAGAATCCTCCGCTGCCGGAGCCGGTGCAGAACGTGCCGCCCAGCACTACCAGTTCAAGGGACGCTACATCCTCACCTCGGTCAAATCCGGACTGATGCTCATCGAGCAGACCCGTGCCCACATCCGGGTGCTCTACGACCGCTACCTTGCCCAGATAGTCAAACATCAGGGGACCTCACAAGGTGTCCTTTTCCCGGAAGTGGTGCAATTCCCCGCGTCCGAAGCAGTCATCCTGGAAAGCATCCTCGATGACCTCTCCGCCATCGGCTTTGACCTTTCCAACCTGGGTGGAGGAAGCTATGCCATCAACGGCGTACCTGCCGACATTGAAGGCATCGTCCCCGCAACCCTCCTGCACGACCTGGTCCATACAGCCATGGAGAAAGGATGTGGCGTCAAGGAAGAAGTCCATCATGCCCTCGCCCTCGTCATGGCAAAAGCCGCCGCCATCGTGCCGGGACAAGTGCTGAGCAACGAGGAGATGGACGGACTGGTAGACGCCCTGTTCTCCTGCCAGACACCCAACTATACTCCGGACGGGAAAACCATCCTGTCCGTCATTCCGGGCGATGACATTGATGCCTTGTTCTGAGACAGACCGGACTCTCTCCGGACGAAGGCATGAGATGCATAAAATATATTTTACAAGTTAAGCGCATGCATTTGAACATAGAAACTGACACTTCAAACCCATCAGGAAAGGATAAAACGAACAACAGGAAAGCACGCCCTGACCAATATACATCTTCAACCCGTTGAAGCCTAAGCAAAAAGGCACTTCCTCAAAAAAAGCCTTTCCTATAAATTGCTAGAAAATGAGCCTATTAAGTAATAACTTGCCACCGGAGGCATAAAATAATTGCCTTCATAGACTAATGTTAAGTATAATTTGTGTATCTTTGCATGTAGTAGCCAGTTCTAATAGAAGAGTTTGAACGGTACGAAATTTAATATTTAAGACAAATAATAGTAATTCATAAATAACATAATTATGAAAAAGTTGATGCTTGCACTGGCAGTAGCCAGTTTGTCTTCTGCAGCGATAGCACAGGAGACTTACACAGTGACTGATGTCCCTGTGAAAGAGAAAAGCGTAGAAACCAACTCCTTCTGGAGCAACTGGTTTATCAGCGCTGGTGTGAATTACAATGCGTTCTATTCAAGCCAGGAAGAAGGTATCTCCAAGAATCCCTTCAATGATCGTGGCAAGTTTGGTTTCAATGTAGCTGTTGGCAAGTGGTTTACTCCGGGCTTGGGTATCCGCGCCAAATTCGACGGCGTGAAAGGTGTCCAGGTAAACGGTGGTGTATGGTCACCCGACAACATCGACTTTGACTATTGGAACCTGCACAGCGATGTATTGTTCAACCTGAGCAACATGATTTTCGGCTACAACGAGAACCGTGTATGGAACTTCATCCCCTACCTGGGTGCTGGAGTAATCCGTAACTGCTCTCAGAACAACTACATGATGGGTGCCAACGTAGGTATCCTGAACACCTTCCGTTTGAACAAGCGCCTCAGCGTGAACTTCGAACTTTCTGCATTGGCAGCACCGAAGAGCTTCGACGGCATCGGTTACAAAGCCAGCGGCAACAAGATCTGGAGAGGTGCCGACAAGGTATTCACCGCTTCGGTTGGTTTGACCGTGAACCTGGGCAAGACCACAGGCTTCCGCAAGGCTGTTGACGTAGATGCCTTGATGGCATTGAACGCAAGCCAGCTCGATGCATTGAACTCTGCATTGGCAGCTCAACAGAACGAAAACGCTCGCCTGAAAGAAGAATTGGCCAAGAAGCCGAAGGAAGTAATCAAGACCGACTATCGTAAGGAATACGTAGGTGCTCCGCGCTCTATCTTCTTCAACATCGGTTCTTCTCAGATCGCTTCCAGAAAAGAAATCGTGAACTTGCAGGTATTGGCTGATGCAGTGAAAGCTGACAGCAACATCAAGCTGAAAGTTACCGGTTATGCCGACAGCGCAACAGGTAGCGCCGCATTCAACCAGAAGTTGAGTGAGAAGCGTGCAAACCGCGTTGCTGACGAGTTGGTTAAATTGGGCGTAAGCCGCGACAACCTCGTTGTTGAAGGCTTGGGTGGTGTAGCTACCTTGAAACCCAACTCTTACAACCGTCGTGTAATTGTTGACGTTGTGAAATAATCGCTGAAGATTAAGACTTACTAATTGATAAAAGCCTCTTGCTCTCGGGCGAGAGGCTTTTTTATTTTGCACCTGTCCGAACGCCGCGTACGGCACGGACAAGGAATAAAGAAAAGGAGAAAGGGGGAGCGGATAATGTCCGCTTTTTCTGTATCTTTGCTCGCCACGTACACAGTGGCAAACAGCATCATTGAATTAATACAACTGAATCACATTATAGTATTATGGGAAAAATCATACTGACCGGTGACCGCCCGACCGGAAGACTGCACTTGGGACACTACGTCGGCTCATTGAAACGCCGTGTTGAATTGCAGGAATGTGGCGACTATGAGAAGATGTTTGTATTCATTGCCGACGCACAGGCTTTGACCGACAATGCAGACAATCCTGAAAAGGTACGTCAGAACATCATTGAAGTGGCTCTTGACTACCTGGCTTGCGGATTAGACCCCAACAAGGTGACTCTGTTCATCCAGTCGCAGATACCCGAGCTGGCAGAACTGACCACCTACTTCATGAATCTGGTTACCGTATCGCGCCTGCAACGTAACCCGACAGTGAAGACCGAGATACAAATGCGCAACTTTGAAACCAGCATACCGGTAGGCTTCTTCTGCTATCCCATCAGTCAGGCTGCCGACATCGCCGCCTTCAAGGCTACAACCGTACCGGCTGGCGAAGACCAGGAACCGATGTTGGAACAGACCCGTGAGATTGTAAAGCGTTTCAACTATGTGTATGGTGAGACTTTGGTGGAACCGCAGATTCTGCTGCCGGAGAATCAGGTGTGCATGCGCCTGCCGGGCACGGATGGAAAAGCCAAAATGAGCAAATCCCTGGGCAACTGCATCTATCTGTCCGACTCCGGGAAAGTACTCCAGGAAAAGGTACGCAGCATGTACACGGACCCCACGCACCTCAAGGTGAGTGACCCGGGCAAGGTGGAGGGAAACACCGTGTTCACTTACCTCGATGCCTTCTGCCGTCCTGAACATTTCGAGCGTTACCTGCCCGAATATCCCAACCTCGACGAACTGAAAGCCCACTACCAGCGTGGCGGACTGGGCGACGTGAAGGTCAAGAAATTCCTGAATGCCATCCTGGATGAACTGCTGAATCCGATTTGTGCCCGCCGCAAGGAATTTGAACAGGACATTCCCGAAGTCTACCGCATCCTGAAAGAAGGAAGCCTGCGTGCACGCGAAGTGGCTGCACAGACATTGAGCGAGGTACGTCGCGCCATGAAGATAGACTACTTCAACGACATCGACTTCATCAACGAACAGGCACGCCGCTTCAAAGGCGAATAAGGGTCCGAACGAATCCCAATACCTGAAGTCCTGAAAACGAAAAGCCATCCGGCTTTGTCCTGCCCTTGCAAAGGGAACGGCAAAGCGCGGATGGCTTCTTATTTTAAAGAGGAGTAATGGAGGAGAGTTTCCCGGCTCTCCTCCTTCCGATATCTGTGGGGAACAATATCGGCCCAACTCCTCTCTCTCCTCTAGTATGTCACAGGAAGGAGATTGTACGGATGTTTCGTGTCCAGGCAATCATCTTCCCTTTCTCTCGACAGCAAAAATACATGGAATATACATGCGACGGATAAACTTATGATGTACAAGTGAAACACATCATTCAATTAATTAACAAGTATTTATCAAATTACCATGATGTACAAATACGGCTGATTACTCTTTTGTAGAGGTTTCAATCCCCGATTTTCGTCCATCAGAACTGTTGGATAAAGTCATCGAGATTCATATCCTCAATGCCCATCTTTTCCTTCAGGCGCATCTTTTTCCGTGAGATACTGGGCTTGGCAATGTGGTAGATATTGGAAAGCATGTGAATGGAAAATTCCATCTTCAGCAGGCAGGCAAACCTTATCTCGTCAAGCGTCAGGTCCGGGAAGCGCTTCTTCAGCCGTGTGGTAAAGCCATCGAAACAGGCATCCGTGTTCTTCACGATGATGTCCCACTCCTCTTCCTCCAGATGGATGGCACCCTGGGCATTCTGCGTCTTCATCAGAATCGGGATGGTGAGCGTGTTCAGACGCTTGTAGAAATTGATGCTCTGGTTCAGCTTCTCAATCTCCATCGCCTCCTTTTCCTTCTTTTCCTGCAACAGCTTCAGCTCGGCAGCCTGCTGGCGTGCCATGAGGTCCAGACGGCTGTTATGTTCCTCGTACAGCTGTTCCTGAATCTTCTTTTTCTTCCGGTAGGTCCGTATAAACAGCAGCAAAGACACAAGAACAAACAGCCCAAAGACATTGATGGCCTGATAAAAACGAGACGTACGCCGGGTGTATGCCTCCTCCGCCTGTGCCAGCTCACGCTGTTGGCGGTCGTGCTCCTGGAACGCATTCAGGTTGCCCATATACTCCTCGTGGTTGTCATAGTCGAGAGAATCACGGTAGAGGAGGCTCTGCTCCAGGTAGTAGGATGCGCTTTTGAAGTCCCCCTTCTCCTGCATCAGCTGAGACATGGTACGGTAGACGGCCGCCTTATGCCTATGGTCCTGGAGATTGATGCTGTCCATCAGGGTCTCTTCCGCCTCGTCGAAGCGATGCAGACGGAGGAACGACTCGCCTCTAAGCACGCTGCACTCCTGACGTTGCCCCCGACTGTTGTCCAGACACAGGGCTTCTCCCAGGCAGACCAGCGCCGAATCGGGCTGCCCCATCCGGAGAAAACTCCGTCCCAACTCGCGGAAGCACGAGGCACGGAACAACGCCGGCTGCTCCCCTTCCGGACGGCTGACCACCTGCGAGAGTACACGGTTCGCATCTGCATACCTCTTCTGATACAGATAAAGAACCGACAGTTCGTATCGGGCACGGTCCTTCAGGTTCCGGTCTGACAAGGAACGGGCAATCTGCAGGGCCTGCTCCAGACAGGTTTCCTCTTCCTTATACATCATCTTGAAGCGGTAGACGTAAGCCTCTCCCAGCTTTGCCTGGAACACGCGACGAGGATTCTGTCCGGCATACTTGCGTGCTTCTGCAAAACTGTTGCTCGCACGCAACCAGGCAAAACGCCCGGTATAGACCTGTCCCAGGTAGTAGTAGAGTTGATAAAGCCGGGCAGAGTCCCCCTTCTCCCTGAAATAGCCGATGGACGCCTTCAGCTCCTCAGGCTTCGGGTTCTTCTCATCGGGCAGAAGCATGGCGCCCTTGTAAGCGATGTAGTGATAGAGCTGCCGGTCTTCCGGACGGAAGGCGGTCGTATCCATCAGCCAGAGTGCATGCAGGGTCTTCTGGGGTGTCTGCTCCAGCGAATCTTCCAGTTGCAGCAAAGCGGGTTGGTAGTGTATGGAATTTCCTGAGTCACATGCCCAGGTCAGCAGGATGAGACTTATCAATAAGAATTGTTTCTTCAAATTCATGTCTTCTCGTTAAAATGTTAAGCGGGTGTAGTGCTCCCTCTGTTGAAAGGAACGGTTCACAGTCAGATGCCGGACACAGTC
Organism: Mediterranea sp. ET5; assembly: GCF_023337025.1. NCBI lineage: Bacteria > Pseudomonadati > Bacteroidota > Bacteroidia > Bacteroidales > Bacteroidaceae > Mediterranea > Mediterranea sp. ET5. The sequence goes on from NZ_JAMBLN010000006.1 coordinate 80,311, forward strand.
CGGGGAACGATGGAGGGGGCCAATGCAACATTGGCTATATGGTGAGACTTGAAAGTCATAGAAAGACAGTCGGGGAACAGGGAATCCTGACCTGGCTTCACGCCATACGCTTCCGGGCATCACATCGGCAAGGGCTACTGCCATTGGGCGAGAGCGCATTGCGTATGTTCAGGAGCATCTGACGGGTAAAACCGACGGCGATGCCACGGTCCGCAGGCTCTGAGGAGATGTACAGAAAGCGTTGAGTCATGTTTCCCAGGTTGTACAGCAGTTGTCTAACAGACCGCTGTTTGTTGTCTATTGCAAAGCTAGGGAATAAAAGAAGACAATCCGTCCTTTTTCGATGTACATTTGGTTCTTATGATATTCTTTATAACCCCTTAACTTTCACGGCGTGCCCGTTCAACGGCTCTGTTCACAAGGGATTTAGCTGACAAAGCGTGCTGAACTCACGGAAATTGAGCAGGCTGACCTGCACGGACAGATGTACAAATCAGACGTTCAGCACCCGGTCACCGAGTCGCTTTGCCATGATACGCTGTACCTCGGACAGGTCCTTGTAGTGCTTCATGATGGACAGGTACCGGCTCTCGTCGTGCATGTTCTCCGGGTCGAGCAGAGCTTGTTGGGTATGCTTCAGTTCCTCCTCCACGATGGCATGCTTGAAGTCGGTCATCACATGGGGAACCAGTTCGTAAAGCCGTTCCTCGTCCGTGACGATTTTCTGGCTTTTCGTATGATACTTGCTCAGCGTGTAACGTTCATTGGCAAGGTTCACCGCATAGCGGCTGATGTCGGGGTTGGGATGTGTCCCGAAATAGTGTTCGGCACGGAAGCCTTCGTCATGGATATGACTGACAGCCTCGGCAAGCATCTGCCGGTGCAACGGATTATGGAACTGCAAATCGTCAATCTGCAGATTCCCGGCAATGAACTCGGTGACCGTCAAGGGAGCTTCGTTCCCCTCCTCGTCGGTGGTCACACACATCACCCGCTCTCCATAGCGCACCAGCAGCTCCATGATGAGTTTCTCCAACGGATAGAACTTCCGGCTTTCGGGGTTGTCCTGCGGGATGTAAGATTCATACGTGTCGGACACCGGAGAGGGGACAACGGGTTCACCCGGTACGGGGATTGCCGGAGCCGCTTCCCCCGGTTCACCTTCAGGGGCAGCAGTTCCTTCAGCAGAAGGCGACGCCCCCTGTTCGCCGGCGGCACGTTGTGCCTGTATCTGTGCGTTGCGTTGTGCCTTGTATTCCTTCTCCAGCTGCGCTTCCTTCAGTTTGCCCACTTCGGCAATGAGCAGCTTCTCCTCCACCTGCAGCAGCTGGCTGCACTCCTTGATATATACGGAGCGCACGATGGCATCGGGGATGACCGAGATGCTGCGTACGATATCGGTGATGAGTCCGGCACGCTTGATGGGGTCATTGCCGGCATCGTCGAGCAGCAGATTGGTCTTGAAACGGATGAAATCCACCTCGTGGGCATTGATGTATGCCTGATAGTCCGTGGCATTGTGCTTGCGGGCAAAGCTGTCGGGGTCGTCCCCGTCAGGCAACAGCACCACCTTGATGTTCATGCCCTCCTCCAGCAGCATGTCGATGCCGCGCAAGGAAGCCTTGATGCCTGCCATGTCGCCGTCATAGAGCACGGTGATGTTGTTCGTGAAGCGGTGGATGAGGCGTATCTGTCCCGGAGTGAGGGACGTACCCGAGGAAGCGACCACATTCTCGATGCCCGACTGGTGCATCGAGATGACGTCGGTGTATCCCTCCACCAGGAAGCAACGGTCCTGCTTGACGATGGACTGCTTGGCAAAGTAGATGCCGTAGAGCTCATTGCTCTTGTGATAGATTTCCGACTCGGGCGAATTGACATACTTCGCCGTCTTGGCATCGGTCTTGAGGACACGTCCGCCGAAGGCCACGACCTTCCCCGACAGGGTATGGACGGGGAAGATGACCCGTCCCCAGAAGCGGTCGCGCAGGGAACCGTCGTCGCGGGCATAGCACAGTCCCGTCTTCACGAGGTACTCCGGACGGTAACCCTTCAGGGTAGCTTCCCGGGCAAATGCATCGTGCTGGTTCAGGCAATAGCCCAGCTGGAACTTGGTGATGATGTCGTCGCGGAAGCCGCGTTGGCGGAAATAGGTCATTCCGACCGTCTGTCCCTCCACATGACTGCGGAGGATGTTCTGGAAATAGTCGCGGGCATATTCGTTGACCACGAACATGCTCTCGCGGATGCTTTGCGCGTGTTTCTCCTCATCGGTCAGCTCGCGCTCCTTCACCTCGATGTTGTACTTGTGTGCCAGCCACTTCAGCGCTTCGTAGTAGGAGAGCTGTTCGTGCTCCATGATGAAGTGCACCACGTTGCCTCCCTTTCCGCAACTGAAGCACTTGCACACGCCTTTCGAGGGAGACACGCTGAAGGAAGGTGTCTTCTCGCTATGGAACGGACACAGCCCGACGTAGTTCACGCCCCGCTTGCGCAGGGTGACAAATTCCGACACCACGTCGACAATCTGTGCGGCGTCCATGATTCTGTCTATGGTTGCTTGGTCTATCATGTGAACTTGATTCGTTGCGCGAATTTACGAATTAAATGGAGAAAGTGGTCACCCTTCACGCCGCATTCTTCGGCTATTTCATGCTCCGGTAGATTTCCACAATCTCTTCGATGGGGATGTCCAGCTGGGTGAGGCGGGCGAGGAACTCGGGCAGCTCGTCGCCCAGGAACTGCGCCTTGCGCAAGGCAAGCACCTTGTGCTTGGCACCCGGCTTGACGAAAAAGCCGAGTCCGGGACGCGTGTAGAGGATATCCAGCTCCAGCAAATAGTCGTAGGCACGCACAATGGTGTTCACATTGACATCGAGCGTGGCAGCATGTTCGCGGACGGAAGGAATACGGCTCTCGTCCCGATATTCCATCGTGAGAATCTCATCGCAAATGCGGTCGGCGATTTGCTTGTATATGGGTTTGTTTTCCTTAAATACCATGACTGGGTTTAGGCAGGTTTGTTTTGATTAAGCCCGCGAAATTACACATTTCCGGACAAAAGGACAAATCAGCCTCGCTTTTCAGGGACAGAATGACACCGGGGCATGCATAAAAGCACTAATTTTGCCTGACGAATCTTTGTGTGTATCATCCGACTAAAACCTACAGCTTATGAAACCAGACACAACAATGACCGAGACCGCCATCTTCGCAGGCGGATGTTTTTGGGGCGTGGAATACTATATGAAACAGCTGCCCGGCATTCTTTCCATCGAGTCCGGCTATACGGGCGGACATGTGGATTTCCCCACCTACGGGGAAGTGAAGTCGCACACCACGGGGCATGCCGAGGCGGTGCGCATCGTCTTCGACCCGTCGAAGGTGGACTATGAGACGCTTGCCAAACGCTTCTTCGAGATCCACGACCCGTGCCAGACGGACGGACAGGGCTATGACATCGGTCCGCAATACCGCTCGGAAATCTTCTATGCCGACGAACGTCAGAAAGCCATCGCCGAACGCCTCATCGCCTGCCTGCGCGACAAGGGACTGCCCGTCGTCACCCGTCTGACGCCCGCAAGCATCTTCTGGCCGGCGGAAGACTACCACCAGGACTATTTCGAGAAGAACGGCGGACTGCCGGACTGCCACCGCTATGTGAAACGATTCTGAACGGGAAGCGGACTGACTTCCCCCGACAACCGCATTGCTTATGAACAAGAAGATACTCGACATTGCCATCCCCTCCATCATCTCGAACATCACCGTCCCGCTGCTCGGGCTGGTCGACGTGACCATCGTCGGACACCTGGGCTCCCCGGTCTACATCGGTGCCATTGCCGTGGGAGGCATGCTGTTCAACATGATTTACTGGATATTCGGCTTCCTGCGCATGGGGACGAGCGGAATGACTTCGCAGGCATTCGGCAGCCGCGACCTCAACGAGGTGACCCGTCTCCTGCTTCGCTCCACCGGTGTGGGACTGCTCATTGCCCTTGCCCTGCTCCTGCTGCAAGCCCCTCTCCGCTGGATGGCATTCCAGTTCATCGACGCATCGCCTGCCGTACAGGAGAGCGCCACCCTCTACTTCAACATCTGCATCTGGGGAGCACCTGCCGTCCTGGCACTCTACAGCTTCTCGGGCTGGTTCATCGGGATGCAGAACTCCCGCTTCCCCATGTACATCGCCATCACACAGAACCTGGTCAACATTGCCGCCAGCCTGAGCTTCGTCTTCCTCTTCGGCATGAAGGTCGACGGCGTGGCACTGGGAACCCTCATCGCCCAGTATGCCGGGACCGGCATGGCTGTGTGGCTGTGGCTGCGCTACTACGGCTCGTTACGCCGACGCTGGCACTGGTGCGACTTTGCCAACCGACGTGCCATGATGCGCTTCTTCGGTGTGAACCGTGACATCTTCCTGCGTACGCTCTGCCTCGTGGCGACCACGGTGTTCTTCACTTCCACCGGGGCACGTCAGGGAGACATCATCCTGGCCGTCAACACCCTGCTGATGCAACTCTTCACCCTCTTCTCCTATGTGATGGACGGTTTCGCCTATGCCGGCGAGGCGTTGGGCGGACGGTACTACGGCGCAGGCAACCACCCGGCATTCCGGCAGACGGTGCGTCGGCTGTTTGCCTGGGGTACGGGCGTGGCAGCCCTGTTCACCCTGCTCTACGTGGCAGGTGGACAGTCGTTCCTGGGTCTGCTTACCGACGAGACTGAAGTCATCGCTGCCTCGGCGGACTATCACTATTGGACGCTTGCCATCCCCTTCGTCAGCTTCTCCGCCTTCCTGCTCGACGGACTCTTCATCGGTACCACCTCGACCCGCTGGATGCTGCAATCCATCTTCGTGGCGTCGGCCTGTTTCTTTCTCATCTACTGGCTCGGAGCCGACCGCTGGGGCAACCACGCCCTGTGGCTTGCCTTCCTGGTCTACCTGGGCATGCGCGGCGTGATGCAGGCATGGCTGGGGCGGAAGCTGGTGTTCGGACGAGGCGGATAAGCGTCCGTCAAAAGCACAAGAGAACGGGGAACAGGTTGACGGGGAGGAATGTAAGGACGGACCTTTGCGGATACTCATATTATCTTTACCTTTGCCGGAAACATCATAAACACCTTACTTGAATATGGCAGAATATAAACGCATCCTGCTCAAGCTGAGCGGAGAAAGCCTCATGGGCGAAAAACAATACGGCATCGACGAGAAACGGTTGGGCGAATATGCCGCACAGATTAAGGAAATACACGACATGGGCGTACAAATCGGTATCGTCATCGGTGGCGGAAACATCTTCCGCGGACTGAGCGGCGCCTCGAAAGGCTTCGACCGCGTGAAGGGCGACCAGATGGGCATGCTCGCCACGGTCATCAACAGTCTGGGACTCAGCTCGGCACTGGGAGCCGTAGGCGTCAAGGCACGCGTGCTGACTGCCGTCCGCATGGAACCCATCGGCGAGTTCTACAGCAAGTGGAAGGCCATCGAGTGCATGGAACAGGGCGAAGTGGTCATCATGTCTGCCGGGACGGGCAACCCCTTCTTCACCACCGACACAGGTTCGTCATTGCGCGGCATCGAGATTGAAGCGGATGTCATGCTCAAGGGTACACGCGTAGACGGCATCTATACCGCCGACCCGGAGAAAGACCCGACAGCCACGAAGTTTGCCGACATCACCTATGACGAAGTGCTGAAGCGCAACCTGCGCGTGATGGACCTCACCGCCACCTGCATGTGCAAGGAGAACAACCTCCCCATCATCGTCTTCGACATGGACACCGTGGGCAACCTGAAGAAGGTCATTGCCGGCGAGGCTATCGGCACCCTGGTACACAACTGACGTCTGCACGCCGCACACAGAGATACAGAGGCACAAAGACACAACGTGCGGGGGATTTCCCCTCATACCGATTGTGTCTTTGTGCCTCTGTCGTTATCAGGGGGGCTCAGAACTCCCATCCGAGACGAACATTCACCGAATGCTGAAGACACGAGGGTTCGGAGATGAGCCACAGGCTGGCAAGCCGGTCCAGTATTTTCCAGTGGAAGTAGCCGCTATAGTCCACACCGACCACCCAGTGCGGACTCAGGTGGTAATCATAGCCCAACGCAAAGCCCAGTGCCGTACGGACTGTCCTGTCCTTCTCACGGGTACCGGGAACATAGCCTTCCTCCCAATAGGTCTGCGGCAGGTAAGTCTTGCGTACGTTCACGCCCAGCGTCCCTTGCAGGAACAGTGCCGAACGGCGTGTCTGTACGAACTCCCATCCGACGCCGTAGTCACCGCTCAGTTCCCGTATTTTCCAATCGAGCCGTCCCTCACCCTGTTTCTCCATCGAAGGAGGATAAGCCCCCATTCCATGCCCCTGGTTAAAACCTGCATGAAAATCCGCCAGGATATAAATCCGGTTCGAGGGGTAGTAGCGCACCTCCCCACCCAGGCGGTAACCATTCTCGGTATAGGGATTGCCGGGGAAATTCTCATAACCGCCCAGGACACTGATGCGCCAGTTTCCTTCCTGTGCCGCGGCAGCGGTCATGCAGAATAAAGCAACGAGGAAGCCAATCAATTTCTTCATAGGTCTGTACTGTTTGTCATCGTACCAATTTGCCACAAATATAACCATATTCCCAGAGATAAATAATCGGGCACGCCGACTATTTCCGCGTCAGAAAGACAGCATTTCCACAAAAGCATTACCTTTGCGCCATCATAGACCAATCAACAACACGTATGAAAACATGGAAACTGATTGCCGGCACCCTGCTCACCCTGCTGGTGTGCCTGCACCTCGCCTCCTGCGGCGAAGAGGATTATTCCACCCCGACAGCCGACGCGCTGGTAAACACCACCTGGACCGGAAAAGACTCAGGTAGCATGTACAACCAGGTCATCATCGTCAGCCGTACCAACCTGACTTACATTGTCCGTGCCGAGAACGGCGAAGAGTCCTCGCGCGAAACGATGCAATACACCTACAACGAGTCCGACGGTACCTTCCGTGCCTGGTCGGGCAGCTTCGAGATGAGCGGCACCATCAACAATGCCTACATGACGCTCCGCATCGGCGACGAGCAGCTCATCCTGGATAAAGAATAAAAAACTCACCCTCGCTCTGAGGCAACCGCTCCCCTCCGCAAAGCACACAGACTTTGCGGAGGGGAGTTTTTTATCGGTTTGCCTCCGCCTTCCTGCCTCGTTCCTTTCCCCTTCACCCTTCCCCTTCAGACACTCGTCCTGTTTTTTCAACCGATGCCGTCACTGTCCGGTCACCTCCTTTTCATCATCTTCCGTTTATTTTCTGATTTACTTCCGCTTATCCAGGCATGTTCAATAGTGGGCACGAATACTACCTACCTGTCGAACACCGTGAACGAGATGTTTGGCTGCAATTTGAAGTCGTTAATCAACTGGTACCGTGTGCAATACGCCAAAGAAGTATTGCGTCGCGGCATCTGTCGGCTGAAAGACATCCCCTTCGTGTGCGGGTTCGCCTCCAAGAGCACCTTCTACGCTTCCTTTAAACGCTGTGAGGGCATCACCCCCAACCGCTTCATGAACATCTGTCGGAAGGGTTGTGAAGAACAATAGAAAGAAAAGAGAATAAAACAATTAAAGTTATTATTAATCTTTAAATTTAAAGTTTTAGTATGATGAACAAAAAGTTAATGAGTACGCTCCTGTTCAGTGCAGCCTTGCTCTCAGCAGGAGTGGTGACGTCATGTAAAGACTACGATGACGACATTGACGAGCTTCGTGCAGGTCTCGAAGCCGTTGAGAGTCTCGCGTCTGAACTTCAGTCACAAATTCAAAAAGGTGCCATCCTGACCGATGTGACCGCCACTTCCAATGGAGTTCGTCTCACATTGAGCAACGGCAATACCTTTGAACTGACCAATGGCGTTGACGGCGAAGACGGCAGCGTCGTTGAAATCGGACCAAATGGTAATTGGTTTATTGATGGCGTAGACACTCAAAAGCCTTCGCGCGGCGAAAAGGGAGATAAAGGTGATCCCGGAGAAAAGGGTGAACAAGGTGAACCTGGAGAACCCGGTACTCCTGGGCAATCAACTTCTTCTGTTTATTACTATCCTGGAACAGAAGGGGATGAAAACGGATATTGGATCAAAGTCAATGTTGCAGCTGACGGTTCAGAAATAAAAGAAAACACCAACATCCAATGGACTGCCTCTATCAAGACTGAAGGCGTAATTGCTATTTGGGATAACGATGTCCTGACATTGCGTAACGTAGAAGGCTATGAAGGCGATTTGGTTATCTCGTTAAGAGGTGATTTGAAAGCATTGGTATTCCAGCCTGAATTGGTTCTGGATGGACAAAATGCAATGGAATATGCATATATTCCTTATCATCCTGTAACGTTTGATGGTTCTGAAAAGACCGGTATGATGACTGTACATCAAGTTGTCACCGGTGAAGGCTATGCAGAACTGGCTCAACCTTACACCATTAAAGATGAAGCTGTCGTTAGCGAGAATTGGGGATTTGTGAATCCGACTTACTGCAAGGAGTATCACATGAACCCGACTACCGCTATCATCAGCGAATTTTCACAGGAGAACTTAGGTGTAACTTCTGATGACCGTGACTTTATCCAAACCAGAGCTGCCGCATCCAATCCAATGGCTGTTTGGTTCAAAGATGTAAGAGACGGAAAGATGCAAGTCGGCATCAAGATGGAAGGTCAGTTAGTAAAGACACAAGAAGAAGACCGTACTACCGAATCCTATTTCTATCCTGCACGGAAGGATGACTCCAAGATTACAGACCTCGCCATCCAAGTTCCTTTGGACGAACAAAGAACTGAAGTTATCACCTCCACTTATGCTTCTGTATATGCTTCACAGATTGCTATCGAAGCTTTGGCTTACAACACTTCCAGCAATCACATCATTACAGAAAAGGAGTTTGATACTGATCATCCGGTAGGTTCGGAAAGTACCCACTCCAATCCCATTGGTGGTGGCGCCCACTTATATGATAAAGCTAAAGATGCAGCCGAACAATCTGCAACAGTTGAATTAGCTTACAGCGATGCCAACGGTATCAATTTGAATGAATTGGTTCGTATACACGTAACAGCAAACTCAAAACGTTCATGGAATGCCGCAAAAAGCATCTATACTTGGAACGAAGATTCTCTGAAAGCTCATGGCATGGAATTTGCATTTGAAAAAGTTCCTTTCACTATTGGTTCTAACGCGACCGAACAATCACAGAACCACTGTGTATTGGTAACAAAGACCAATGAAGCCGGTGAAGCTTACACATCTATCGCTGCATGCGGTGTAGATAGTAACAGTGATACTGACCTGCTCGACTGCAAGATTGACTCTACCAAGATTGGAAAAGCGATTGCTTCGGTAGGACGTACTCCGTTGATTCGTGTTTCTATCAAGAATACAGAAAATGGAGAGGTTGTAGAAGCCGGCTTTATCAAGTTCAAAATTATCGCTCCTGAAACACCAGTTGCTGCTGAGAAATTCAACTTGGGCGACTTCTTCTATCGTTGTGGAGACCAAACCAAGAAGATTACATGGCACGCTATCGAAACCAAGTTGCTGGAAGCTACTGCTGAATCTTCAAAAGAGACCTTTGATGCGAACTACCACATCGTTGCTAATAAAGAACATGAAGTAACACAATTTGTTCCTGGCGGCGAAGATATGTATGGCTATCCTACCTATACGCAAGTTCCTGCTATTGGTACAATCCACGAAATCGCCAACTACGGTGCTGAAACAACTGATGTTCTCTCATGGACTATCGACCGTGCAGACTTTGTGGCATTGGCTAAAAATGAAGGTTATCCTGTTGTTACTATCACAAGATATGTGAAGTATGAACCTAACAAGGGTCTGGGTAACACGGGTACGGCCAAGAAGCCTATCTATTTACCGATCGAAATCACATTGAAGTATCCGAAGGCTGTCTTGAGAAATAAGCTCTCAACTTACTGGTATGCAGACAATAGCATGTCAGAAACCTCTGCCGGTGACTATAAGAACATGCGTGCTATCCACGCCAATGTAGATGTACCTGCTACAATCACTGACATTGAAGCAGCCAGCTGTGACTTCTATGTAGCTTTGGACAGCCGTTTCGAAAAGAACACAATCGGACACTCTGACAACGGTACTATGGGCAGTAGCTGGAATATCTCTGACGGTCCCGGTGATGTATGCTTTGCAGTCAATGAAAATGCACCGAAATTTGTCATCCAACCGGAAGATACATGGAATGTAGTTTACGACTGGAACAAGGAAAGCAACTTTACTTCTTTCCAGAATGACAGTCTGGTTTATTACTACTACTTCTCACTTGCCAACAACAACAGAACAGTCAAAGGCGTAAGCAATAAATCTTACACTTTGGGCGTTGCCAACACAACTGCCAATAACGATGTAATGTTGTTTACGGATGCAGTACCTTACGAATTCAAGAACCAAGTTCTGACTGCCAATGGTACTCCTATTGCTAAGCTGAACTATAATCCTCAAAATTCTCATGTAAGAGATCACGGTGTATGGTTGGAGCTGATGAACAACGCTGTAGCCAAAGATCTCTTGAACGTTCCTGAATCTTGGGATGGCGATCTTAGCAAAGCTGAAACTCTGTTGAAGAATACATTGGATGTCAATATTGGTGTAGCTGCATTTAACAGAGAGTGTGGTGCCTTCTTACCTACCGCTGATAATACATTTGATGTAGAGTTCTTGAAACCTGTTTATGCACAACCTAAAGACGAAGTTCACTTCGTAGATGCATACGATGGTGGTGAACCTGAGACTGAGGTATACCTGGCTGACCTGATTGACTTCTATGATTTCAGAGTCCGTCACTTCGCTGACTACTTGGATTACTATCATTACTATGAGGTATCTGACATTTCAGTTGATCCGCAAGAGATCTTGACTAATATGAACAGTGCCGATGGTCAATGGAGACCCTTGAAAGAAGTTACTAACGACGTAGAATTCAAAGTTTATCGTTGGAATGATACACTTGGAGACTATGAGCGAGTAGACGATGGTTATGTTGTTAATACTGCTGCTGGTGTTCCCGCTATAGGCTTTACCATGAGAGATATTGCTGAGAAACACTTCGACAAGTTGACTTACACCAACAACACTGCAACTGTGGTGAACTTCGATATCAAGATACCGGTAAAGATCAAACACAAATGGAGCCAAGAAGAGTTTGTTGTTTGGGTAAACGGTACAGTAGGTAGAACTCAAGCAAACTAATTCACTTTAAATTCTAAGTAATTAGGCAATCTGTTGGAGGGCACATCTCACAAACGAGAATGTGCCCTTCTTTTTATACTTCTTGTCCTCCAGCCACAAACCCGGTGACCAGCCGGTGACCAACTTTGAAGAAGAATGAACTGCTTTTACGACGGAATAGCTGTCCTAAAACATAAAATTGCGCAAAAATCCGGACCGGGGAAATGAGACGAGGCGACGGAGGTAAACGCCTTATATGTCAATGGCTGCACGCTAAATATCAGCAGTGCAGCCATTGACGTATGTAAATTCTATTCAAATGTGCGGAAACAGGTGACTAAACAAGGTTCATAGACGTGCCCACTATTGAACTGAACTTCGACAACGAAAGTTCGCGATCCAGATATACCTTGTGGACATCCAGATACTTAAGGACCTTCTGATAAAGCTCCGTCCGTGGGTTTCCTGACAGCTTGGTAGGAGTAAAAGGAAAACTTTTTCCTTCTCTACCTTGTACTATAGCATCCATATTACACTCTTTTATCGCAAATGTGATTTACGAGGCAAAAGTAAACAACCGCTTCACACCAAGCAACACTTTTTTCAAAAAACAAAACCATTAATCATCATATTTTTAAACTATTGGAATTTCATAGGGGTAGCTATGACAATATATATACATTATAAATATCTAAACAATCTATACGTGCGACCAGCTGTAACAGGAGGCTCTCAACGCATCCTGCATAAGTAATCTTTTTTCTTATAATTCCCGGAACGAACGGTTCCGCATCCAGCATTCTGTGACTGCCGATTGACAAAATGTCAAACGAAGCTCTCCACACGCCCCTTCCTCGCACCAAAATACAGTTTCATGGATTCCGAGGCCCTTCTCGGGCGATTCGGAAAATACACATTGTTGCCTGACAGGAGATTTTCATCTCGCCGTGACGGATGAAAGCCGTCCGATTGCATCCTTCTTCTGTTCATGACTCTGTTTTAGCCTTCCATTTATTACCTTCTGATTTGTTGACGTCGCCTTCCTTCCAGAGAGCGAAACTTCAGATTTTAGCCTTTCACTCTCCAAAGATTTGACTTCCGCGGATGAAACAATATTGTTTGGGAGGTGAAACAATATTGTTTGACTTGCCAAACACAAGTGTTTGATGCGTGAAACAACATTGTTTGGGCGTTAGAATGTAAGGATTTCGAAAATAAAACGTATAGTTTTCTAAATTCAGAGGCTTTTTCGGGCGTTTTCATTCACACGTCTTCACATTTGCTTCCTGGTTTGACGGAAATGCGCAAAATACGAGTTAGCCGGAAAGGGCATTTGACGCAAATCTGTCAAGCAAACGGGTCCGAACGGCATCTTTTTGACTTCCGCCACAGGAAACAGGGAAGGGCGACACCCGGAACCGGAAGCACCGGACGTCCGCACCCCATCGCTTCGGCAGAGCCTACAGCCCCGCACTGCCTTTTTCAGCCCCGGAAAGCGAAAATGAAGAGATAGCAACCCCTTTTGCACGATTTACAATGCCCGAAAATCCGATATTTAGCCTAAATTTGCCTCACCAGCAAATGATATGCATCAACACTCAGCCGACAGGTTGACGAGCCGACAAGCCAGCAGACTATGGAAAGAAATTCATTGGGGTTAATACCTGCACGCTTGCCGCCCGCCAGCTTGTCGCTGTGTTGATGGGTTTGCTCCCGTATGGGTTGCCGACGAGCCTCCCCTTGTGAGCCGGATCTTCCCGGCAAGCAGGCGGCCCTTGTCCACCCGTCCGTGCGGTCCATCCGTCCACTTATAAACAAACATAACCATGACCAAACCTTTTACTCACACACTGACGGCTCTCATCGCCGCTGCATGCCTGTCGGGCTGTTCCATCACGCCCCGTTCGTTTGTAACCATCACCAACACCCTGTCTGACGGACGGCAGGGCGAAATGGTCGAGATACCTCTGGAGGAACTCCACAAGCTCCATCCGGCAGACGGTGAGAGCTACCTCGTCAGCGAAGGCACCGGAGAACCGGTTCCCTCGCAAGTGACCTACGACGGGAAGCTCATCTTCCCTGCAAGCGTCGACGGCAAGTCATCAAAAGTCTACATCATCCGCACGGGCATCGCCGACAGTGTGCCCGCCACAAGCGTCGGCAGGAAATATCCCGAACGCCTCGACGACCTCGCCTGGGAAAACGACAAGGCGGGTTACCGTGCCTACGGTCCTGCCCTGCAAGCCCGGGGCGAGAAGGCTTTCGGCTACGACATCTTCACCAAGTCGGTTGCCACACCGGTGCTGGAACAACGCTATGCCCTGGAGACAGACCAAGCTGCATGGGACGAGGTCCATGCGCTCGACAAGGCTGGACAGAAGGCGAAGGCAGACCGCCTGCGCGACTCCATCTCCTACCATGTGGACCACGGCAACGGCATGGACTGCTACGGCGTCGGTGCCACCCTCGGTGGTGGAACGGCAGCCCTGCTGACAGACTCGGGGATTGTCTACCCCTCCTGCTACAAGGAGTGTGAGGTGCTCGACAACGGTCCGTTGCGCTTCACCGCCCGCCTCGTCTTCCATCCGCTGACGGTCAACACGGACGGCAATGTGGTCGAGACGCGCCTCATCTCGCTCGATGCAGGATCCTACCTCAACCGCACGGAGGTGACCTACGAGAACCTTTCCGCTGACACGCCTGTGGCTGCCGGCATCGTGCTCCATGCCGAGAACCCCGAGGGCTATTCCGCCGATGCGGAACAGGGCTACATCGCCTATGCCGACTTCACGGACAATGCTGCGGGCGACAACGGCATCCTCTTCATCGGCGCCGTCACTCCGCAACCCATGAACGATGCAGACGTACGGCTCTTCAACGCCGACGAACGGCAGGAGCACTCCGGTGCGCTGGGACATGTCCTGGGCATCAGTACCTACCATCCGGGTACGCCTTACCTTTATTATTGGGGCAGCGGATGGAGCAAGGCTGACATGCCTGACATGCCGACGTGGGAAGCTTACCTGAAGAGCTTCGCACAACGCCTGCGCAGTCCGCTGATAGTGAAAGTAAACTGAGCCTTCCGCAGACCGGAGAGGAGGACCTGTCTGTCCGTCCACGGAAACGCCAACTGAACCATTGATATGAACAAGACCCTTTTCAAGACCCTTGCAGCCTGCCTGCTGTTCCTGCTTCCGGCTGCCACCCTTTCCGCCAAACCCGATGAAGCTGCCAAGGTGCGGCAGCTCATCGACCGGGTCAACCGGCACTGGCAGGCGGAACACAAGCCCGAGACAAACGCCTTCTGGGACAACGCCGCCTACCACACCGGCAACATGGAAGCCTACTTCCTGACCGGCAACGAGGACTTCCGTGTGTACTCCGAAGCCTGGGCAGCCCACAATCGCTGGATGGGGGCACGCAGCAACGACCGCTCCCGGTGGAAGCTCACCTACGGGGAGACCGACGACCATGTGCTCTTCGGCGACTGGCAGGTGTGCTTCCAAACGTACGTTGACCTCTACAACCTCGCCCCCGACGACCGCAAGATACGCCGGGCACGCGAAGTGATGGAGTATGAGATGAGCACGCCGCGCCGCGACTACTGGTGGTGGTGCGACGGACTCTACATGGTGATGCCCGTCATGACGAAGCTCTACAAGGTGACGCACAACAGGCGCTACCTCGACAAGCTCCATGAGTACCTGACCTGCTCCGACAGCATCATGTTCGATGCGGACGAGCACCTGTACTACCGCGACGCGAAGTATGTCTACCCCCGTCACAAGAGCACGAACGGCAAGAAGGACTTCTGGGCACGTGGCGACGGATGGGTGCTCGCCGGACTTGCCAAGGTGCTGCAGGACCTCCCCACGGACTACCGCCACCGCGACTTCTTCGTGCAGAAGTTCCGTGACATGGCTGCCGCCGTCGCCCGTCTCCAGCAACCGGAAGGCTACTGGACACGCAGCATGATGGACCCCGCACATGCCCCCGGACCGGAGACCAGCGGAACGGCATTCTTCACCTACGGCATGCTCTGGGGCGTCAACAACGGTTACCTCGACGAAGCGACCTTCCGCCCCGTCATCGAGAAGGCATGGAAGTACCTCTCTGAGACAGCCCTTCAGAAGGACGGTTCGGTGGGTTACGTACAACCCATCGGCGAGAAGGCAATCCCGGGACAGGTGGTCGACGCCCACTCGACGGCAAACTTCGGCACAGGTGCCTTCCTCCTGGCAGCCTGCGAATATGTACGCTACCTCGAGGCACCGCGTCAGACTGACCGTGCCTACTGGTGCAAGCTCGCCTACGACATGGCGTATCCCGTGCTGAGCAACCTGGCAAAAGGTGAACTGCAAAAGAACATGCTGGTGGAAGTCAGCCCCACATGGGACGGACGGGACAAGCGCGTCACCTACATGGAGTGCTTCGGACGGCTCATGGCAGGCATTGCTCCCTGGCTCTCCCTCCCCGACGACAACACCGACGAGGGGAAGATGCGCCGTGAGCTGCGCGAGCTTGCCCTGAAGAGCTATGCCCAAGCCGTGGACCCCGACAGCCCCGACTACCTCCTGTGGCGCAACGAAGGCCAGCCGCTGGTGGATGCCGCCTACGTTGCCGAGAGCTTTCTGCGTGCCTACGACGCCTTGTGGATGCCGCTCGACGAGACGACCAAACAGCGCTACATCACGGAGTTCACCCAGATGCGCCGCATCGACCCGCCGTACACCAACTGGCTGCTCTTCTCCTCGACCATCGAGAGCTTCCTAGCCAAGGCAGGCGCCCCCTATGATGCCTACCGCGTCAACTCCGCCATCCGCAAGGTGGAGGAGTGGTACACCGGCGACGGCTGGTACTCCGACGGTCCCTCGTTCGTGTTCGACTATTACAGCAGCTACGTGTTCCACCCCATGTACCTTGAAACGCTCCAGGCAATGAAGGATGCCCGCAGCCGCACACGCATCGCCTATGACAAGTACTACAACCGCGCCCTGAAGCGGGCACAGAAGTACAGCCTCATCCTCGAACGTTTCATCTCTCCGGAAGGGACCTTCCCCGTCTTCGGACGTTCCATCCCCTACCGCATGGCAGCCATGCAGCCCCTGGCACTCATGGCATGGTATGACAAACTGCCTGCCGGGGTGACTCCGTCGCAGGTGCGTTGTGCGCTCACCGCCGTGATGCACCGCATGTTCGACGGCAAACAGAACTTCAACGAGGGAGGCTTCCTCACCATCGGTTTCAACGGACGTCAGCCGGGCGTTGCCGACTGGTACACGAACAACGGCAGCCTCTACATGACCTCGCTGTCGTTCCTCCCCCTGGGACTTCCCGCCGCCCATCCGTTCTGGACGGACGCTCCGCAGGAATGGACTTCCCGCCGTGCCTGGGGTGGAAAGCCTTTCCCGAAAGACCACGTCTGGCACGATGACATCCGCACGTCGGACTTGTTCTGACGTCCGGCTCTTTCAGCCCTGACATACATGCACTGAGACGGAGACACCGAGTCTGCATCCCGCTCTTGCAGGACACACAGGCTCAATGTCTCCGTTTCGGTGTTTTATGCACTTTGATTAGTATGTTTTACAACAGGGTTTTGAAAGTTGTTTGTTCCCGAAGAGGAATGTATACCCTCCTCTTTTATCCACAAATTATCAGACGGCAGGTTGGACGTTCCAACGGAAGTGCGTACCTTCGGGCAACCTAAACTAAAAACCTTATACATGAACAGAACACTATCTATCCTCATCGGTCTGTGCCTGCCACTGGCAGCATGGGCACAGGATGCTACCGTGATCAGCCCCGACAACAGGCTGCGCGTCGATGTGACAGTGAAAGAAGGAAAGCCGGTATACGGCGTGACCTATCAGTCGGCAACCATCCTGGAAGACTCCCCACTGGGCTTCGTAGCCAACGTGGGCGACTTTACCCGGGGACTGACCTTTGCCGGAGCTGAACGGAAGACGCTCGACGAGACCTACCGGCTGGACCGCATCAAGCAGTCCGAGGTGCACTATCGGGCAAACGAACTAACCGTCAGCCTGAAGGATGCAGCGGGACGTACGTTCGACGTGGTCTTCCGCGTGAGCAACAACGACGTGGCATTCCGCTACGAACTGCCGCGCTTCGGCGAGACGGGAAGCATCGTCATCGAACGGGAAGCCACCGGCTTTGACTTTCCCGAGGGCACCACGACCTTCCTGACTCCGCAGAGTGACGCCATGATAGGCTGGAAACGTACGAAGCCCAGCTACGAAGAGGTCTACAAGCCGGATGCCCCGATGAGCGAACGCTCGCAATACGGACACGGCTACACCTTCCCCGGGCTCTTCCACGTCAGCGGAAGTCACTGGGCACTCGTCAGCGAGACCGGTGTGGACCGTCGCTACTGTGCCTCGCACCTGAGCGACGCCACGCCCGACGGACTCTACACCGTGGTGTTCCCCATGCCCGAGGAGAACAATGGCAACGGTACTGCCACTGCCGGCATGGCACTCCCCGGACACACACCGTGGCGGACGCTGACCGTCGGCGACAACCTGACACCCATCGTCGAGACGACTGTCCCCTGGGACGTGGTGGAACCCCGCTATGCGTCGGAACATACCTACCGCTACGGACGCGGCACGTGGAGCTGGATACTGTGGCAGGACGGCAGCATCAACTATGACGACCAGGTGCGCTACATCGACCTTGCCGCCGCCATGGGCTATGAGTACACACTGGTGGACAACTGGTGGGACACACGCATCGGACGCGAGCGCATCGCCGACCTGGCAGCCTATGCACGCACCAAGGGGGTCAGCCTCTTCCTGTGGTACAGCTCCAGCGGCTACTGGAACGACATCGAACAGGGACCGGTGAACTGCATGGACGACCCCATCGTCCGCAAACGGGAGATGAAGTGGCTCGCCTCACTGGGTGTGAAGGGCATCAAGGTGGACTTCTTCGGCGGCGACAAGCAGGAGACCATGCGGCTCTATGAGGACATCCTCAGCGATGCCGACGACTACGGACTGATGGTCATCTTCCACGGTTGTACCCTGCCGCGCGGCTGGGAACGGATGTACCCCAACTACGTGGGCAGCGAAGCCGTCCTTGCCTCGGAGAACCTCGTCTTCAACCAAAGCTCCGACGACAACGAGGCGTTCAACGCCTGCCTGCACCCGTTCATCCGCAACACCGTGGGCTGCATGGAGTTCGGCGGTGTGGTGCTCAACCGACGACTGAACCGCACGAACGACGGAGGCTGCACACGCCGTACCACGGATGCCTTCCAGCTAGCCACGTCGGTCCTCTTCCAGAACCCCATCCAGAACTTTGCCCTGGCACCCAACAACCTGACGGATGCACCGGCTGCCGCCATCGAGTATATGAAGGAGGTACCCACGACGTGGGACGAGACACGCTTCATCGACGGCTATCCGGGACGCTACTGTGTGCTGGCACGCCGCCACGGCGACCGCTGGTACATCGCCGGCGTCAATGCCGGAAAGAAACCGCTCGAACTGAAACTCCGTCTGCCGATGTTCGACAAGGGGACGAAGCTGCACAGCTACACCGACAACCGGAAGTCTCTCGCCCTGGAGGAAGGACAGCTGACGGTGAAGAACCCCGAAGCCGTCCGTGTCACGCTCCAGCCCAACGGCGGCATGGTGCTGACGGGTGAATAAGGACAACGGCATCCGTCGACAACCTGATACAGACAACAACAGAGCCACGGAGGTCGCAGAGAAGGAACAGCATCCGGCTGATTCCTCTGCGCCTCCGTGGCTCTGTAATTTAATGGTCAATTCAATACGCGAAGTCCTTTGCCTTCACGTAAATCCTGTAGTCCTTCACTTGTCCCGGAGCACCTGCCTCGGCACGGGGCAACATGCGGAAGCCCGTCACCCGACAGTTGCGCCCCAGGTCAATCACCAGCTGATGAGGATAGGCGGTGTTGTCCACCGTCTGCCAGAAGGTACTCTCCTGCAAGTCGTACACCTTGTCAGCCGTACGGTTGCCACTGCGCGTCTCTTCACTGTCGGCATAGACCACCGTCCAGTGTTCGCGCGAGAGCGGCTTGCCGTCAGCTCCCAGCACATCCAGCTCGGCAATGGCGGCTATGTTGCTTCCGTCGTAATTGCTCGTGGCGTCGAGGCAGAAGAAGCGTCCCTCCACGGGGTGGTCGAACTTCACCTCCTGCCAGCCGTTGCCCGAAGCGAACGTCCCGGTGTGTACCGGTGTCTCGCCGTCGAGCTTCAGGTTCTGCCCGTCCTTGCGGTGTGTCTCGGGCGCCTTCACACGGAGCTGGTCGAGGATGGGGGTAGCCAGTCCGGCAACGCAGGTCTCGGCAGGTCCCTTGAGGTCGAGGACAATGATTTCATTCTCTCCCTTCTTCAGCCAGCAGCCGGGCATGTAGAGCGTCTGCTGCGGACCGATTTCCCAGAAACGTCCCAAGGCGTGTCCGTTGACCCAGACCATGCCCTTGCCCCACGTACGCATGTCGAGGAAGGTATCTCCCGGACGGTCGAGCTTGAACGTGGCGCGGTAGTAGGCAGGCATCCCGTCCGCCTTGCCGGGGCGGTAGTTCCTGTGGCTGACGAAGTCATGGAAGGGTGGCAGGTTGTAGACGGTCCACCCCTTCAGCTCGCGGGCAGTGTCTCCGCTGAGCACCTCCACCCGCCGGGTGATGCCCTTGCGGTCATGGATGGACTTGTCGAAGTTGACACGCCCCATCGCTTCGACGAGGATGTCCAGCCGGGTGCCCTTCTTCAAGGTACCTTTCAGCGGAAGGGTGAACTCTCCCTGCCGACGGTCGAGCCGTCCCAGCAGACGTCCGTCGGCAAAGACTTGTGCCCAGTCATGCACCTCGTCGATGTGAAGCGTACCGGAGATGTCGTCCTTCAGCGTCGTGCGGTAGAGGATGGTGCCCCATCCCTGGTCGAACTGCTCCATCGGACGGATGTCCTCTGTCTGCTTGGGAGCGGGCAGGTTGTCAAAGAGGGGTGCGACCTGCCAACGGGTGATGGCGGGCACCTCTATGACGGGGATGGGTGCAGGAGGCTCGGGCAGTGTCTCACCGGCAGACAGGTAGGACTGCAAGAGGTCACGGAGTTTGAAATACTTGCGTGTAGTCCATCCGGCTTCGCTGATGGGCGCGTCGTAGTCATACGAGCTGCACATCGCCGAATAGGCGGGGTTGTTTGCGCCACCCCACCAGCCGAAGGTCGTTCCTCCGTGTGTCATGTAGAGGCTGAAGGAGATGCCGCGGTCGAGCATGTCCTTGATGCCGCTGACCATGGTGGCAGCATCGCGCGTCTCGTGCTTGCGTCCCCAGTGGTCGAACCATCCGCTCCAGAACTCGCTGCACATGAGCGGTGTGTCGGGACGAAGCGACTTCAGCTTACGGAACTGTTCATCGATGTTCGCACCCGTACCGAAGTTCACGGTCCAGAGCAGGTCGTCGAGCGCATTGTTGGTGAAGTTGGAACTCCAGTCGCACTGGAAGAGGGGGACGTCGGTGAATCCGGAGGCACGCACCAGGTCACGGATGGCGGACACATAGGGCTTGTCCGTCCCGTAGGACCCGTACTCGTTCTCCACCTGCACCATGATGATGTTTCCACCGCGGCTCACCTGCAAGTCGGCGAGCTGCCTGCCCACCTCCTTCATGAAGATGCCCACACGTTCCATGTAGTAGGGGTCGAGGGTGCGGAGGCGTACGTCGTCCTTCTTCAGCAGCCACCAGGGCAGTCCGCCCATTTCCCATTCGGCACAGACGTAGGGTCCCGGACGCACGATGACGTACATCCCGTGCTTCTGCGCCAGCCGGCAGAACCGGGCGATGTCGTTGTTCCCCGAGAAGTCGAACTGCCCGGGACTGGGCTCGTGCAGGTTCCAGAATACATAGAGGCAGAGCGTGTTCATGCCCAACGCCTTGCACATCTCGATACGGTGTTCCCAGTAAGGTTCAGGAATGCGGGGATAGTGCACCTCGGCCGCCTTGATTACAAACGGCTTGCCGTTCAGCAGGAAGGTGCCCTGCCCCACTTCAAACTTGTCGTGTTCCTGCGCCAAGATGCCGTTGGCAGCACCGAAAGCGAGGAGGAGCGAAAGTCCGAAAGCTAACAGTCTTTTCATTGGATTTGGATATTCTTTTTAGGGTTATCAATAGGGGTCGGGACCGGGATGTCACAGCCTGATGACCGTGAAGGAATAGGCGGGAAGCGTGCAGGGGAACGACGTACCGCCCGGCTCGAACGTAGTGGTCACGGGACGTGCCTTCCGGTCTGTCGGCGTACCGGTGAGTACGGTCTTGGTGGCAGTCGGCTTCACCTGTTCAATTCCCTGGAGGTTCACGTCCGTCCGCACTTCCACGGGCAGGAGGTTCACCAGCTTCACGATGAGGTCACCGCTGCGGCTGTCCTTCACCACGGAGACGGCAATGCGTCTGTTCACATCGCTGCGCCGACTGTCGGTCCGGACACTGACGGGCAGGTAGGCATCTCCGGCGTTCTGTCCGTAGAGCTGCTGCACGTAGTAGCCCACGGTGAGGTGTACCTCGCGGTTGTTGAAGTAAATCAGGTCGGGATTCCACTGGGTGTGTCCTTCCTTTGCCAGCAGAGGGGCATAGGACGTCATGGTCACCACGTCGCCGTTGCGTTCCACCGACGTGAGGTAGAGAGCCTCCGCCAGGGCGGTCTCGATGTTGTTGGGACGTCCCGGCAGGTGGGCGGCATATTCGCCCAAGTATACCTTCGGCTTCGAACGGTCGTAACGGTCATAGAAGTCCTGGTTGTTGATGAACCAGCCCGGGGTGTTGTAGTAGTGCTCGTCAACAACGGGGACTTGCAGGCGGGTGGCAAGGTCCCAGCCCTCCTCATAGTCCGTCCCTTCCCAGAAAGGCCCGACGGTCCCGACGACAGTAATTTCAGGATGATGCTTCCGGATGGCTTCGTAAATCATCGTGAAACGCTCCTCGAACACGTCGGTGATGAGGTCTTCGTTGCCAATACCGATGTACTTCAGGTTGAAGGGCGCAGGGTGACCGGCCTCGGCACGCATCTTCGCCCACTTGTTCTGTTTCGGGTCCGCATTGGCGTAGTCGATGAGGTCCAGGATGTCCTGCACGTATGCGTCCATCTCTTCCATCGGGATGCCTCCCTGCTGTCCGCCGCCCAGGAGATGCCCTTCCGGACACGCCGAGTTCTGACAGGGAACTCCGGCAGCAAGCACCGGCAAAGGCTCTGCTCCCATGTCTTCGCAGAAGCGGAAGTATTCGTAGTATCCCAGTCCCATCGTCTGGTGGTAGCCCCAGAGGTTGCGCATGGGCTTGCGGGCTTCAAGCGGACCGATGGTGTTCTTCCAGCGGTAGATGTTGTCGATGCCGTTGCCGTGTGCGACGCATCCGCCGGGGAAGCGGACGAAGCGCGGATGAAGGTCGGCTATCGCCTGTGCCAGGTCGGCACGCAACCCGTTCTTATGTCCGCGGAAGGTGTTGCGCGGGAAGAGCGACACCATGTCGAAGGCGTAGGTACCGGCTTCGGCGGGCATGATGACCAGCCGGGCGGCATCGGCATCCGCTGTCGGTGTGAACACGGCATCCAGCTTCTTCCAGTCCTTGCCGTTCAGGCGGAAGGACTTGGCAGCCAGCACCTGTCCGTCGGGTGTGCACAGGCTGACGTTCACTTTGCCCGGACGTCCGCCGAGCATGCGCGTCCTCCACGAGAAGTCGTACTTCTCTCCCTTGCGCAGCACGATGCCGTCGTATCCTCCGTTTGACAGCGAGGCACCCGGCTGCTTCACGTCGAGCACGGCGTAGTGAGGATTGTTGGGATGGATGGGCGAATCGGTAGCTATCCGCAATTCCGTGCCCTTGCCTTCGAGGCTCCATGCGGTGGTGGCGTTCCACTCGCCGCGGTCTGCCGCGCTGTACTCGAAGTCGCGGTTCTGAATCAGTTCGGCATAGAGTCCTCCGTCGGCTCCGTAGTTGATGTCCTCAAAGAAGACCCCGATGAGCTTGTCGCTGATGGGCTTTGCCTTGCCGCCGTCCACCGTCAGGTTCACATGGACGGGCTTCAGTCCGGCAAAGCGTTGCGGGTCCTGCTCGGTACGCTCATCGTGCAGTTGTCCGATGTACGCACGGTAGGCGGCATGGCGGTTCAGGCGTTCCACGTCCGCCCAAGCTACCCGCATCACGCTACCCTCCAGCTGCACCCCGTCGAGGGTGACACGCTCCGGTCGTCCGCTTCTCCAGCTGACGGCAGGGAGGTCCTTGCGTTGTTGGGGCGTAAAGTAAGTCTGACGTTTCCAGCTCAGCAGGTCGGGAGAAGCCGCATGGGCAAGCTCCTTGCCGCTCCCGTTAAGCTGCCACACGCAGTGCCATGCACCGCCTCCAGGCTCCTGATAGAGCTGCGGGCGGACCATCCGCTTCTCCGCACCCCAGGCACCGTAGTCGCTACGGACAAAGGCATAGCCGTCGCCCACCGTGAACCAGCGGTTGCCGTCGGGACTCCAGGCGAACTTCAGTCCGCTACGCCCTTCATCACCGGGAGTCGCATAGGAAAACAAAGATACCGAGTCGGGGACGTTCGTCGTCTCCGTGACATGTGCCTGCAGCGGAGACAGACACCAGCAAGCTGCCAGGGCAGCCGCACATTTTAGCTTTTTCATGGATGAGTGGTTTATGAGTTAACAAGGGGACAAGTTGACAATTCTCCTACTTCGTCAGTTTCACACGCCGGATGGTACCGTCGTCGTTGAACTCCAGCCGGTCGATGCAGACTTCGCGGTGGAAACCCGGCCCCTTCTCCTTCGGAAGGTAATCCTTATTGATGCGGTGGTAGACGATGAACCACTCACCGGTCTGCGGGTTGCGGACTACCGAATTGTGAGCCGGACCGTAAATCTCCTGTGCCGGGTCCTGAATGGTCACGATGGGGTCCTTGGCGACCTGGATGGGACCGAGGGGCGAGTCCGACGTGCCGTAGACGACGTGGTAGTTGGGCGAACCGGTGTCATCGACCGACCACATGAAGTAGTAGCGTACGCGGTAGAAGAACACGTAAGGGGCTTCACGGTAGGCGTAGGTCTTCAGCGTGCCTCCTCGAGGGGTCAGCTCGGTGATGGTCTCCGCCTTGACAGACACCATGTCGTCGTTCAGCTCGGCACCTGCCATGTAGCCGTTGCCCCAGTACAGGTAGCTCTTGCCCGACGCCGGGTCGGTGAAGACATCGACGTCAATCTGCTGCCCGTGTCCGGCAGGTGACTCCGTGACGATGGGGTGTCCCAGGTCCTTGAACAGACCGACGGGCGAGTCGCCGACAGCCACACCAATCTGCTTGCCTGAGTTGTCGGTCGGGTTGCCGCTGTAATAGAAGAAGTATTTGTATTTGCCGTCAATGAGCTTCTCCTCCATGGCGGGAGCCCAAGCGTTGCCGTTAGCCCACGACACTTGCGGCGAGCGCAGGTCGAGCACCGTTCCTTCGGGCTGCCAGGTCCGGAGGTCATCGGACGAGTAGGCGGTAAAATACCAGCCGCCCCATCCGGCATAGCCGTCGCTCGTGGAGTAGATATAGTACTTGCCTGTCTGGCGGGAATAGAGCACTTCCGGGTCGGCATGGAAACCGGGGAGTACGGGGTTGTTGGGAATCTCACCCAGCCCCTCCGGCTTGCCCCACTTGTCGGTCAGACGAATCAGCTCATCGCGTGTGATGGGAATCACCGTGCCGTGACGTGGATGGAAGTCCATGTCCACGGAATGGTCGACGACCTTGAAGTGTTGCAGGTCCGTGGTTTCGGTGAACTGGTACGCCCCCTTCTTGTAGACGTCGTACATCAGGATATACTTGTCCTGACCGATGAGCTTGAACGTGCCGGCGCCCTCGACTGCCTCAGGCGTCTGCTGCTTGTAGTCGGGCGATTCCGTCCACTGCCCTGAAGTGAGCGAGCGGGTCGTCGCCACCTTGATGCCGTCGCCGTGTCCTTCGGTCTTGTAGAACAGGTGGTAGACTCCGTCCTTAAACACGATGTCACCGTCGATACACGGTTTCTTGTCCTTCGGGAGGAAGAGAGGCTTGGGTTCGCCCACAAGGTCGGTAAAGTCGTCGTTGGCGTAAGCATAGTAGATGATGTCCGGTCCACCTTCATGGAGCATGGACCAGTAGACCATGTACTTGCCGGCTTCGCGGTCGAAGATGGTCTGTGGCGCCCACACACGGCGCAGGTTGCCCTGTCCCTTGTAGCGCTTCTGGATGTTGATGACGGAGTGTGTCCAATTCACCAGGTCAGTGGACTTCAGCAGGACCATGGCGCGGTTGGACGACCAGCCGTTGCCCGACACCATGTCGGTGACGACCATGTAGAACGTCCGTCCGTCTTCAGCACGCAGGATGTGCGGGTCACGCACACCGCCGGTAGAACTGATGAGGCGGGAGTCAAGCACAGGCTTGTTGCCGTTGAGCGCACGGTAGGTGTAGCCGTCGAGGCTGACGGCAAAGTGGATGGACTCTTCTGCCATGCGGTTGCCCGTGAAGTAGGTGAACAGGTAAGCGACGTAGTCTTTCTCCTGGAGGTTGTTTCCGCCCCGTATCATGCCCGGCACCAGCCAGGCGAGCAGCAGGGCAGTCAGAAGTGTTTTTTTCATAGCGATTCGTTCTATACTGCGTTTATAAGTGATGATTTGTGCAAATATACAGCATCCGCAGCGAATAACACCGACGGTATTCGGGCAAATGTCCCACGGTATTCAGGCAAAACGACCCTTTTCAACGTCCCCCTGCCGCCGTATGGATAAAAGGAAAGCCTCGCCATCACGGCGAAGCTTCTCTCAACAAGAAAGTCATCTCGGTACATTGACCTCCTTTAAACAATCATTTCCTTTTACCTATTACTCGTGTCGCCTGCACTCCACTTGTCAGTGGACCCGTCGTCGGTTCACCGGTTCACGGGCAACGGCGACGGAAGCGGCGAACGTTCACCTATTATTATATGAGGGCTCCCCACATGTCTGCCCGCAGGGAGCATCCGTTATTCCTGTTCGACAATCGGACGGTCGAAAAAGCCCAGGTTCCACTGGTCCATCCACTCCACATAAGGTACTCCTTCCTTGAAACGGACGGGCAACCAGATGTAACGGGCATCGCTCGGATGCTTCGGGCGCCAGATGTCCGCCATGAAGATGAAGCGGTCATCCGCTCCGGGTAACCGGAGGACAAAGGTACTCTGTCCGCCAAAGGTGATTTCGGACTTCGGACCGACACAGGGATTGGGCAGCTGCGTCCACGGTCCCCAGATGGAGGGAGCGGAGAACAGACGCGCCTCGTTGGGGTCCCACCCCGTACAGCCGGACGTGATCATCCAGTACACACCGTCCTTCTTGAACAGTGCCGGCGCCTCGTTGTGCCCGCCAGGAGCTACCCGGACGTATTTTCCGGTATGACTCAGGTAGTCGTCGCTCAGTTCGGCAATGTGGAGCGTCAGGTTGTCTTCCGACGAGAAGATGTGATAGGCCTTGCCGTCGTCATCGACAAAGAGCTGCATGTCCCGTGCCATCTGTCCGCCTTCCAGGTCGCGCTTCACGAAGAGTCCCTTGCGGATGGCTTCGCGCCACTCGGGCGTCCACCATCGGGCATACTTGGCGGCATCGAGCGTGTCGAGCACGGCATGTTCTTCCGCCGTCATGTCAAAAGGCAGCTGCCCGGCATCGGGACGCATCGAGCGCAGGTAGCGGAAGGGGCCTGTTGGGGAATCACTGACGGCTACCGCTGAACGTGCAGCCGCATAGCCCTGTCCACGCAGCTCCAGGTGGAACCACATGACAAACTTCCCGGTCCGCTCGTTGTAGATTACCTTCGGGCGTTCCATGATGCACCCCTTGGCAATGTCGCTTGTCGTGTCATGGTCTGCCACAGACAGGGCGATCCCTTCGTTCTTCCAGTCGGTGAGGTTCGACGAGGAGTAGCAGGTGATGCCCACCAGCGCCTTGCTCGTCGAGTCGGACTTATACTCTCCGTACCAGTAATAAGTCCCCTTATGGTAGAGGACCCCTCCGCCATGTGCATTGATGTGTACTCCCCGGTCGTCCAGCCACAGCTGTCCGGGACGTATCGGTTCGTGGTTCCCGCCCCGCACGCCACAGGCTTGCAGGAGGAATGCCAGACACAGGTAGTAGAAGAAGAAGTGTTTCATGTTCGGTCCAGTGATGGGTTTTCCGGATGCAAAACTAGGAAGGAGCCGACAAAGCACGGCGCAACTATTTCGGCAAAAAGGTGTCAGTTATCGGTCAAATGTGCCCACGGTGCAAGAATTGCAGTGCTTACGTGCGAGCAATTTAAGATTTTGGACTACCTTTGCGCACAGTCAATCTTTTGTAACCTAACTGGAACGCTATGCGAATCTCTCACTTCACTGTCACTTTTATCGCACTGTGTCTCTCCTTCCTGACGGGCCCCCTCCGGGGACAAGGTTCCCATCCGTTCAGGCATCTCAACGTGGACAATGGCTTGTCGAGCAACTATGTGGTAGACATCGCCCAGGACTACCAGGGTTTCATCTGGATAGCCACCGAGTCAGGACTGAACAAGTTCGACGGGACGGAGGTGACGGTCTACAACACACAGAACTCCGCCCTGAGCAGCAACGAGCTCAACACCGTATACTGCGACCCCTCCACGCGTACTGTATATATCGGTACCCAGCGCCACGGCCTCTGTGTCTACGACTGTGTCAGCCAACAGTTCACCGCCCGTTACAACTCGCAGAACGGACTCCTGTCGAGCGACGTGACCGACCTCTCACGGGCTGCCGACGGGGGCATCTGGGTCACCCACTACCACCTCGGGGTGGAACACTTCGACCCGAAAAGCCACACGTTTACTCCCTGGCGGATGAGCGACATCGCACACTTCGAAGGGACCTCCTGGTGCAGCCGGGATGACGGCAACGGACACCTCTATGTGGGGCACGACGGACAGGGCATGAGCCTCATCGACCTGAAGCAACGCACCTGCCGGAGCTTCACCCACCAGGACGACCCGCACAGCCTGCCGGGCAACATCGTCCACTGCATCTTCATCGACAGGGATCACCGGGTATGGGTCGGCACCAACAACGGACTCGCCCTCTTCCACCCGGAGCAGGGCACCTTCACCACCTTCCGACACGAGGAAGGCAACCCCCACTCCCTCCTTTCCAACTATGTCTACGACATCGGACAGGCCGACGACGGACGTCTGTGGGTCTGTACACAGATGGGCGGCGTCAGCATCCTCGACCCACAGGCCCTGTCGTCCGGAGACGTCCGCTTCGACAACATCGGAGCAGGACAACGGGACGGCATCTCCTCCGCCAACGCGCGCTGCTTCTTCCAGGATTCGTTCGGCAACATCTGGATTGGCAACTACCGTCAGGGCATCGACTTCCTGAGCTACGAACGTCCCATCTTTCGGACCCTCCTCCCCACGGGCTCCTCCACCGACGCATCCGGCGCCAACCAAGTGTGGAGCCTCGCCGTCGACAACCGCTCGCTGCTGTGGGCAGGCTGTGAGAACCGGCTCGTCGCCTTCGACGGCGAACGGGAAGCCTTCACCCTGGAACTGACGGGACTTGCCAGCCCCAACACCCACGTCAACGCACTCTACAAGGACCGTAAGGGACTGCTCTGGCTGGGACTCTACAACGACGGCGTGCTCACCTGTGACCCGGCGACCCGACGCCTCACCCGCATCGCGTCTCCCAATCCGGCACTCGACGTACGCGATTTCCACGAGGACGCTGACGGGACCATCTGGGTCGCCACCCTCAACGGACTCTACATCTGCCGGAACGGCAGGCTGGAAAGACGCGACGACATCACCCGCCAGCTGCCCGACCGCATGGTCAACCGCATCCTGCGCGACCGCAAAGGCAACCTCTGGGTCGGCACCTTCGGCAAGGGCATCGTCGCCTTCAACCCGGCATACAAGCTCATCTGTGCCCTCGATGAAACAAACGGACTGGGCTCAAACGCCGTCAACGACTGTCTCGTCGACCGGCAGGGAGGTATCTGGATAGCCACACGCAACGGCATCTCCTGCCTGCCCGACCCTTCCCGTCCGAAAGACTGCCGGCTGTACAGCGGCAAGCAGGGACTGGTGAACGTGCATGTGCGTGCCCTCGCCGAAGACCGTGACGGGGAAATCTGGCTCAGCACCAATGGGGGCATCTCCCGTTGGAACCGGAAGGAACAACAGTTCGAGAACTACACGTCCGATGAAGGTGTGCCCAAGGGTGACTTCATGGACGGTGCCGTCTGCACCGACCGCAACGGACAACTCTGCTTCGGCTCGCAACGGGGTGTGTGCAGCTTCTCCCCCACAGACATAGACCGTCCACGTCGGCTCAGCCCCGTGGTCATCACGGAAGTCAGGAGCTTCAGCAGTACCGGCGACATGAAGAACCTGGAGCGCATCCTGCCGCTTGCCGACGGACAGACCATCCGCCTCGCCCACGACGAGAACACGTTCCACATCGCCTTCAACGTGATGGACTACACTCGCAGCCGGCAGGTGGAGTATGCCTACCTCATGGAAGGACTGCACACCGCCTGGTTCGAGAACGGGAACGACCACCGCGTCATGTTCCGCAACCTGCCTCCGGGGACCTATACCTTCCGTGTCAAGGCACGGCTGCGCAACCAGCCGTGGAGCACCGACGAGACATCGGTGTCCATCCGCATCCTGCCCCCGCTGTGGCTCACAGGATATGCGAAGCTGTTCTATCTGGCAGTGGGATGCCTGCTGCTCTACCTGGCACTGCGCTTCTACAAGCACCGGCTGGAACTGGAGAACCGGCTGAAGCTGGAACGTCACCAGCACGAGAACGACCGGAAGCTCAACGATGAGCGCCTCCGCTTCTACACCAACATGACCCACGAGCTGCGTACGCCGCTGACACTCATCCTCGGTCCGCTGGAGGACCTGCTCCAGGACAAGACGCTCTCGCCCGGTCATGCGAACAAGCTCAGCGCCATACGCGACAGTTCCGTCCGCCTGCTCAACCTCATCAACCAGCTGCTGGAGTTCCGCAAGACCGAGACGGAGAACCGCCGCCTCTGCGTGGAGCGTGCCGACCTGGGCAAGCTGGTACAGGAAATCGGGCTGCGCTACAAGGAACTGAACTCCAACGCCCGGGTGGACTTCCGCCTCTCCATCGCTCCGACGGACACCACTCTCTATTTTGACCCCGACGTGATGACCATCATCCTCGACAACCTCCTCTCCAATGCCATCAAGTACACACCGCAGGGGAGCATCAGCCTGAGCATCGCCACTGAGACGACGGACGGCACACGCCACACCGTCATCCGCATCAGCGACACGGGACACGGCATCAGCGCGGAAGCACTGCCGCACATCTTCGAACGCTACTACCAGGAGGACAGTCCCCACCGCGCCTCGGGGACGGGCATCGGACTGGCGCTGGTGAAGTCGCTCGTCAGCCTCCATCAGGGCACCATCGACGCGAAGAGCACACCGGGAGAAGGAAGCACCTTCACCGTCAGCCTGCTCACCGACAACTTCTATCCTGACGCTCTGCACAAGGAGTCACGGACGGACGCCGTACCCCCGGAAGCTGCTTCCGATGAACAGCCGGAAACGACGGACGACAACCGCCCCATCGTGCTCGTGGTGGAAGACAACGCGGACATCTGTGAATACATCCGCAGCTCCCTCGCCGACCGCTACAACGTCGTGACGGCAGCCGACGGACAAGAGGGACTCAACGCGGCGCAACAGCAAATCCCCGACCTCATCGTGAGCGACATCATGATGCCGGTCATGGATGGCGTGACACTCTGCCGGCTCGTGAAGGAGGACGTACAGACGAGCCACATCCCCGTCATCCTGCTCACGGCAAAGGACAGTACCCGTGACAAGGAGGAAGGCTATGCCGCCGGTGCAGACTCGTACCTGAGCAAGCCGTTCAGCGCCGGACTGCTCATCAGCCGCATCGACAACCTGCTCGACAACCGACGCCGACTGGCACGCCTCATCGGCAGCCAACAAACGGAAGAACCCGGACAGGAAGAGACGGATGCCCTACGGAAACTCAGCAAGCTCGACCGCAACTTCCTGGAAAAGGTGAACCGGGTCATCGAGGAGAACATGAGCCTGGAACGCATGGACATCGCGTTTATTGCCGACAAGATGTGCATGAGCCACTCCACCCTCTACCGCAAGGTGAAGGCGCTGATGAACATCTCCGTCAACGAGCTGGTGCGCGATGCCAAGATGAGGCATGCCGCTACCCTCCTGGAGTCCGGGGAATACACCGTGACCGAGGTGTCCGACATGACAGGCTTCAGCAGTGTCCCCTACTTCCGCCAACGGTTCAAGGAGAAGTATGGCATGAGTCCGAGTGAGTTTATGAAGAAGAAGTGAAAAAAAAGAGAAGAGCCTGTCGTATCATTTGTGTTTGTTCGGTCAAACACAAGTCTTCGACCGGACAAACACAAGAGTCTGACCTGACAAACATAGTAGTTTGATGGACCAAAGTATTATACTTAGGCAGCCTAAGTATGATACTTTGGTGGTCTAAGTATAATACTTAGGTATGTCAAACTAATTAGTTTGTCAGGTCAAACTCTTGTGTTGTGTGAGTCAAACTCACGTGTTCCATCCGTGGGGCAACAGTGTTTGCCGGGAGAAAGTCCGGACAACAAAAGAAAAACAGGGGATGCAGAACCCGAACACGGTGCCACATCCCCTGCATAAGAGAGCTTAATCAGATTATCTCCTGACTTCGTCAACGTGTCACCCAAAACTCATCAGAGAATAATTGCGCGATAGGTTGATGGCGTTTCATCAGCATAGTTCGATTGATAACCTGTTTGTTCTTGGGCAGTGTCAGCTGTATTGTTACAATCGTCTGTGCAAGTGCTAAAACCTTGTCGACACTCATATTGACATTGGATAGTTTCAGCAGCCGCTCTAGTTCCTTATAAACTTTCAACGCCACAAAACAGATGCATACGTGTGCCTTTATCCTGCGGTGGGTGAAGTGGAACATAGGTCATATCTCTATCTTCGATTTTGAGATGCGGAAAGCCCTTTCGACATGCCATAGGTTATGATATGCGGCATATACTTCACCGGTCGGGATATTTGTATTGGTAAGATATCCTTTCAGCCCGTCCCATTTCGCGTCAGCCTCAAGTTTGTCATAATTGATGGTCACCTTAATGTCGCCCTCCATCTTCAGGAACTTGTTATAACCTCGCTTGTTTATGTTGTCTTTCGTCAGGGTGCCACGTTGGTATGCCTTTTCCAGACGTTGTATCCCCTTTTCCCTGTTGTGGGCATCCTTGCGGGCACGGTCGTCTGTATATCCCACAAGCAGACGTCTGCTGCCTCCCTTGTCGTATTCCACCATCTGCTTGTCAACTTTGGGCTGACTGAGTATCCATTCCTGTATCCTTTTGCTTTCGTTCTTGATTTTCGCACCGATAATATATTTGTAACCATTTGCTTCCAAGTCTGCTATATTGTCGCTGTTCATCAGTCCTGAGTCGGCCACGACAATAAAGTCCTCCAATTTATATTTCCGTACAAATTCCGTTACCACCGGCAGCATCGTGTGACCTTCATACTTGTTCCCCTCATGTATGCAATAGGCCAGCGGATAGCCTCCGATGCTGACAAGCAGTCCGAGGATGATCTGTGGATCCCTGTGTCGTCCTTCTTTGGAAAATCCTGTCTTTCGCAGTTCATCCTCATAATCCGCCTCAAAATAAAGGGTGGTCACATTATAGAACAAAGCGCCGATGCGGCCGTTCAACACCTGTCTTGTATGCAGTACGCTTATGTCCTGAACGGTCTCATGCTGACTGTCGCTGAGCTTGTCCAGATAACGGTATATCTTCGACAGGCTGACATCCTCATCGAAATGTTTTTTCAGGTACTCGGCAGTAGCCGCCTTGCTTGCCGGATAGGCCAACCGCGCCTTTACCAGCTGTCGGAATACCGGATCCTCAATCCGGTTGAAGCCCACACTGTCAAACACACGGTTAAGTATCAGGTCTGCTCCGTTAATCGAGATGTTGGTAATACATGAAAGCATTTGCTCGGCATTCAGAAGTTCCGCTTCACACCCCTTACGCTCCTCGCCGAAAAGATCTAGACGGGGATGCCGACGTTCTTGCTCCCTCTCAATCCACTCACGGGCTTTAGATATGAGTGAGTCAAGATCTTCGGGTTCCTTGGCTATGCCGATTGTGGCAAGTTCATTCATTTTGCCATTAATCTTCTCTGTGACAATTATGCCAACATTGCCTGAGGGATATTTTTTTCTTCGTATAAACATATTTTTGAACCGTGTCACCCTAAAATAGGTGACACGAAATTACAAAATTCTATTTATCAACGCTTTGCGAAATTAGGCTTTTTTGAGTGACGAAGTCAGGAGCTTCCTGACGCCTTCCAGGGCTACACCAACGGGCAGTTCCTCGCTGCCTCGCGCGACTGCATGACCGACAATGCGCTTTCCTTCTGGAACGTGCATTATTACCACAGTGTGCTCAGCGACGGCTGGGTGGGCATCTCCCACTGTGCCATCTTCACCGACGGCGACGACCACTGGTTCTATGCCTCGCAAGGCAGACTGCCGAAGGAGGTAAACAACGCCAACATGCTGGGACACATACGCAGCATCCGCTGGACGGCCGACAGCTGGCCTCTCGTCATGCCTGAACGCTACGGTGCCGTGCCGCAAGCTCCCATTACGGAGGCAGAGATTGCCGGAACGTGGGAACACATTGACCTCTCTTACAAGTACGGCGTACAGAAGGAGTCACAGCTCATGGAGTTCAGAGCCGACCATACCATCGGCTCAGGTCCGTGGCAGGGGGCAAAATGGAGCTTCGATGCCTCCCGACAGGTCATCCAGGTGGACAACGGCACCGACCTCTACCTCTGCCGGGAGACCGACTGGGAGGCAAAGCCGCGTACACACACCCTGATCTACGCAGCCTACTCCAACACCGGCAAGACCTACTGGGGCAAGAAAAGCAAGTAAACATCCACATACAGCCGGCAGATGTACGCCGTTTAGCCTTTTTTGGCGTACATTTGTAGCTGTATGTTACAATAAACCACACTACCTATGAAAAGACTACTACTTGGAACACTGATGCTGGGAGCCACCCTGTCGCTGTCGGCACAGAAGGAAGCGACCCTCACCGTGCAGGCTGACAAGGGCACGGACATCATCCCCAAAGAGATTTACGGACAGTTCGCCGAACATCTCGGCAGCTGCATCTACGGAGGTATCTGGGTCGGCGAGAACTCGGACATCCCCAACATCAAAGGCTACCGCACCGACGTGTTCAATGCACTGAAGGCGTTGCAGGTGCCCGTCATGCGCTGGCCCGGAGGATGCTTCGCCGACGAATATCACTGGATGGACGGCATCGGACCCAAAGACCAACGCCCCAAGATGGTGAACAACAACTGGGGTGGCACCGTGGAAGACAACTCCTTCGGTACGCATGAGTTCCTCAACCTCTGCGAGATGCTCGGCTGCGAGCCTTACGTCAGCGGAAACGTCGGCAGCGGAACCGTCGAGGAACTTGCCAAATGGGTGGAATACATGACCAGCGAAGGAGACTCGCCGATGGCGAACCTGCGCCGCAAGAACGGACGCGACAAAGCGTGGAAGGTGAAGTACCTCGGTGTGGGAAACGAAAGCTGGGGATGCGGCGGCTCGATGTATCCCGAATACTACTCCGACCTCTACCGCCGCTATGCGACGTACTGCCGCAACTACGACGGGAACCAGCTCTTCAAGGTCGCCAGCGGAGCCAGTGACTATGACTACAAGTGGACGCGTGTCCTCATGGAGCGTGCCGGCTCGATGATGAACGGCATCTCCCTGCACTACTACACCGTCACCGGATGGGTGGGCAGCAAAGGCTCTGCCACACAGTTCACCCCCGACGACTACTACTGGACGATGGGCAAATGCCGCGAGATTGAGGACGTGCTGAAGAAGCACATCGCCATCATGGACGAGCTGGACCCGAAGAACAACGTCGCCCTCCTGCTCGACGAGTGGGGCACCTGGTGGGACGTGGAGCCAAACACCATCCCGGGACACCTGTTCCAGCAGAACACCCTGCGCGACGCCTTCGTGGCTTCGCTCTCGCTGGACATCTTCCACAAATATACCCGACGACTGAAGATGTGCAACATCGCCCAGGTGGTCAACGTCCTCCAGTCGATGATTCTCACCGACGGACCGCGCATGGTGCTCACCCCGACCTACCATGTCTTCCGGATGTACAAGGTACACCAGGACGCCACCTACCTCCCCGTTGACATCCAGTGCGACACCATGCAGGTGCGCGACAACCGCACGCTGCCGCTCGTCAGTGCCACCGCCTCGAAAGACAAGAACGGGAAAATCCATCTCTCCATCTCCAACATCGACACCGAGAATGCCCGCGAACTGACCATCCGCCTCAACGGTGCACAGGCGAAAGGTGTGACCGGCGAAATACTCACCGCTGCACACATCAACGACTACAACTCGTTCGACAAGCCCGAAACGGTCGTTCCCCGGCCCTTCAAGGATGCCCGGCTCCGCAAGGGTGTCCTGACGCTTACCATGCCTGCCAAGAGCATCGTGACACTGGAGCTGCAATAAGACACCGACGCACGACAGCTTCCTGCCTCTGTGAACAGACGCGGGTAACACGGCCCTCCACCGAAGGCTGTGTTACCCGCGTCAGTCTTTCTGTCGACGGACACTACTTCACCGTCGCCTCAAAATAGCTTTTTCCCGCCTTCACCTCGCGGTCGGTGCCGTATGCCGGGGAATACTTGCCCAGCGGCATGTCGCTCAGGACGGCGTCCGTGCAACGTCTGCCTGCCACGACCTGGTCGGTCAGCGACGTGGTGAGCATCGTTGCCGCCATGCCCAACAGGACTTCGAGCGGACTGTCGTCCTCATCGGCTGACAGTTCCGTGTCAACCGTCAGGTTGCCTTCCCGTCGGTAGAGCACCTCGCCGCTCGTGGTGGAACGCAGGATGAACTCTACACGTGCCGTCAGCTTGCCACCCAGGTTGTCGCGCTCCCACGCCTTGATGACGGTGAACATCGCTGCGTCCGCCCCGATGATTTCGCGGAAGCGCTTCAGGCTGCCCTCCAGGAACAGCTCGCTGTCATAGGCGCTCTCAGAACGGAACAGCTCCATCGTCAGGTAAGGGGAAAAGACGTAGTACCCCTTCTCGCACAACGGACGGTAGAGCGTGGTGTAAAAATACTCCTTCGCCTCCACGGCATTCGTCCGGTTGACGGGCGGCATGATGACGATGGAACCGGGTGCCT
This sequence comes from Mediterranea sp. ET5, assembly GCF_023337025.1. Lineage (NCBI taxonomy): Bacteria > Pseudomonadati > Bacteroidota > Bacteroidia > Bacteroidales > Bacteroidaceae > Mediterranea > Mediterranea sp. ET5. The sequence continues at coordinate 116,921 of NZ_JAMBLN010000006.1, forward strand.
CCGCGTACAGCTTCGGGTATTGCTGTCCGCGGGTGACGACCGTCTCCGCTACGGTACCGCAGGAGGTGACCGCCGCCAGGACGAATCCTGCACTCAGCAGGATGGACAGATGTAGTCTCATTTCTTCTCCAACTGTTTGATGATACGTGACAGGTAAGTCTCCGACTCGGGATAAAGACGGATTTCTTCTTTCAGGTAGGGGATGCCCTCCTCGGGATAGCCCATCCGGTAAAGCAGGAACCCATACTCGGCATACATGCCGGGAGGCACCGTCCGACGGACACCGTGCTGACGGTCGATGATGCGACGGTACTCCTGCAACAGCTTGTCGCGGAGTTCGGGCGTTGCCTTCTTGCTGTAACGGTAGGTCACCCCCTCGTAGTCATACCACGAGTAGAGCGAGGTCTCCGTGGTGGAGCATCCGCACAGCAGGATGATGCCCGACACAAGAGCGAGCAACGTTCTCATGGCTGCACTTCCTCGATGTAATAGTCCGACAGATGCGCCGGGTCAATGGGCGTCCCGGCATGGACTTCTACGGACGAATATTCCGTCTCGGGCGTGTCGCCAGCCGTAGCAGTGACCGTCACAGTGCCCACCTGCTTGCCGGGCAGTTCGATGAGCATACCCGTCTGCGGGTTCTTCACCTGCTTGCCCTTCAGCTTGACGGCAAAGGTGTCGCCGACAGCGATGCCCTGGCTCGCCCCTCCACCAATGAGGACAGCGTCCGTGTCATAGCTTAGGAAGTACGTGCGCCACGGCTTGTCGGTACACTTGTTGATGATGTTCTCCACCAGCTGACCGATGGCTTCGGAGATGGCCTTGTCGCTCAACGTGGCGTCATAGTCTGCCCGTCCGCCCACACCGAGGGTCGTCTTGGTAGTCAGTTCCGCCTCCCCCTTTGCCTCGTCGGAGTAGACAATCAGTCCCGTCGACACTTCCACCAGACGGATGGCGACGGCTGCCTCCACCCGCTGTGTCTTGCTGCGCGTGAAGACGCCTGCCTTGCCGACGTTCTTCCGTCCGAACTCCGTGATGGAACCGATGATGAGGTAATCCGCCCCGATGGTCGACAGCTCGGCACCTCCCTTTTCCGCCTCCGCCATCAGGACATCGAGGTCGTTGCGTTCCAGCAGGATGAACTTACCTGACGCGGCAAGCTTGGCAGACAGGATGTCGAGTGCCTGCTTGCCCATGGGGTCGTTCTCCTTGTCATAGAAGATGCCTTTCCCGTACTGCGTCTCATTGGAAAAACGCCCGATGGCCACTTTCCTCTTGATGGTCTTTCCCTCGGTCCTGACCGCAGCGCCATCCGCTCCAGTCACCTCTACCTCTTGTTGGGCATACGCGGTGCAGCACAACAGTGCCAACACAGCCACCCACATCCGTCGAATGTTTCTTTTCATACGCACATTTCGTTGGTTTGATTCTTGGTTGATTCAGCTCTCTATGGTCCCACAAAGTTATAAATTTTTCAATGCGGACCTGTTTTTTCTTTCATGGATTTCTAACGGACGCCAGGCAGACACCGGAAGACCACCCGGGGAAACCTGCTCCCGCACGTACTACCTTTATCAAAAAGACAGCACTTATACCCTTTTCACTTGACAAATTCAGCAAAAACACTCCTTCCAGCTAACGAATACTTTTGAATTTCCGCATAATCTAGCGAGCGAGTGCAAACAAACGCTAACAAAACAGTCCTAAACAGCCCTTCATTTTGGAAAACTATACATTTCATTTCCGAAAAACAGACAAAACGTGCCCGGAACAATATTGTTTCGCGAGCCAAACAATATAGTTTGACGCCTCAAACAATATAGTTTCACCTCCCAAACACAATTGTTTCGTGCCCGGAAGTCAAATCTTTGGAAAATGGAAGTCAAAACTTTGGAGTTTCGCTCTCCAGAAGGTGAGCAGCGTCAACAAATCGGAAGGTAATAAAAGGAGTAATCAAATCCGGTTATGAACAGACAAAGGATACAATGCGGAGATTTTATCTGACACAACGGAATAAAGACAAGCCATCCGGCGACAAGTTGCATTTTGCGAATCGTCTGAGAATGCCAGGAAATCCATCAAAACCGTATTTGGATGCAAGGAAGAGCCGTATAGAGGGCTTCGTTTGACATTTTGTCACTTTCAGAACAACAGTAGAGAAACCGGATGTTCGCACCGGAGTTTTCCGTCAGGCTTCTCCACCGGATGCAGAAACGCCCGCTTGAGGGGATGTCAGAGAAAAGCGCACCCGACAGGAGATATTTTTGTTTTCACACTTGTATATGCCCGATAAAATTTGTTATTTAGTCCTGTATATCGCCCGGATAGCTCGGACATTCCACTTTCAGAGCTTCAGTTTGTCAAGAATCATGGAAAGATGAAGGAGACCCGTATCCGTCCCGCGCCTGCCGACTTCATACACTTGAACCGATTTAATAACCGAACCTTAACTGACAATGGAGAAAAAAGACTTGGGAAGAATTTCCGTCATCGTTTCCACCTACAATCGCTGTGATGCGCTGCTAGTATGCCTGCAGAGCCTGTTCCGCCAAACCGTATTACCCGACGAGGTCCTCGTGGGCGATGACGGCTCGACGGAGGAGACCGCACAGCTGATTCAGGCACTGCAACAGAAAGCTCCCTTCCCGCTGATTCATGTCTGGCATGAAGACAAGGGCTTCCGGCTGGCGATGATGCGCAACAAGTGTGTGGCACGCAGCACGGGCAACTACATCATCGAACTGGACGGGGATGTTTTCCTGCATCCGGAGTTTATCGCCGACCACCTCCGCGAAGCGGCTCACGGGGTCTACGTGAAAGGCGGAAGGGTGAACCTGGGCAAGGAGCTGACGGAACGCATCTGCCGTTCCGGGGTAGTACCGTCCATCCACTATTGGACGCGCGGCATCGAGAGCAAGGCCGAAAATGCCATCCACTGCCCTCTCCTGGCTCATTTCCTGGCTCCGCGATACCGCAGGAACAGGTCGGCAGCACTGGGCTGCAACATGTCGTTCTTCCGCGAAGATTTCATCCGCATCAACGGCTACGACGAGTTCTACGAGGGCTGGGGCGGAGAGGATATTGACTTGGGCAACCGTCTTCAGAACAGCGGATGCCAGAAACGGTACCTCAAGTTCTCGGGCATAGTCTACCACCTCTGGCACGAGGACAAGTACATGTATAACCGGGAGAAGAATTTCCGCCACATGGAAGAGCTGAACGCCCGGCATGCGATACGCTGTGCACAGGGAGTGGAGCAGTATCTATAAAAAAATGAAATGAAACAAAGAGCTTGGTTCGAGACAGGAAATATTCAGGGAATTACCTATCTTGGGCCTAAAGAGTTTGAACTTACAGAAGATATACCACGACACCAAGTCAAAAAGGAATAGAAAGCACTAATGTACATAGGACTTGATTTCACTTAAAAAAGCATCGCCGTACGCTTCATACTTCCGATCACCTATGCCATAAATGCGAAGGAACTCCTCTCTGTCAGTCGGCTTGTCCGTCGCCAGACGTACAAGCACAGCATCCTGCAAAATCTTCGATGCTGCAATCTCTTCTTTTTGTGCAAGCTGCATACGTAGCTCATACAGAAGTCTAAGGAGTTCCATGTCTGTGATGATTTGACCTTCCGCATTGGTTAAGACCCGGAATTCAACAGTATCGATCTTGCCTGGCGTATATTCCACCATATTCACTCCGGCAAAAGAACCGGAAGAAACAGTCTTCTTTGCCTTAACCGGAATCATCTCCGGAGGAATCACCTCGTCCATATCCTCCACGGGCTTCTTTTTGAAATAAGAAGGACAATTGACAGAACGGTCTTCAGTGCCGAAATCATGCCGCAGCCAAGCCCTGTAATGCGACAATCCCAACATCCGGCCGCATCCGGACTTATCATCCTTATAGTTCGTACAGCCCAGAATAAAATGCTGTTTGGCTGGTTTCACAACCAAATACCCATCTTCACACCAATCACATTTCTGAATGCCCAGTTCTCCCCCTCTCATGTCATTCGTCATAAAGCCACACAGTTCCTGTTCGTTGGTACAAATCCACAGCTTCAATCCATAGTTCTTGTTCCAACGCAGCTGCATCGGATATCCACAAATCGGGCAACGGTTTCCTACAGGCAACAGGTCATTCACCGCAGACGCCAATTCACCTTTCAAGGTGACATTCGGATAACGCGCCGTATCGCTCAACAGCTCTTTGATGAATTCCGAGGGACGCTGTGAAGGTGTCACAATAAAGACACGATTTTTTGTACGGGTCAGTGCCACATAGAACAGGCGACGCTCTTCCGCATAAGTGTACGAATTGTCATTGACGACTACCAGGCTCAATACCGGATCATCATCCACCTTAGAGGGGAATCCGTAAACATCATCTTTTGCATTGATTATAATAACATTGTCCGCGCTCAATCCTTTAGAGCTATGCGCAGTCAGGAATTGCAGCTTTACCTGTGAACCATAACGTGAGGAATACACACGTCCGGACTTCTCATCATAGTTAAACTCTTTTGAACGACAAAGATGAACGGCATCAAAGCCATAACGTCCGATCAACAGAATAGAAACAACACGTGACTTTCCCTCAACCTTATTATACTCAATCACATCACTGATAGCCTCATTCACGGCTATTCCCAGATTGTAATAACGTCCTCCGTCCTGCTGCCTGGAGTATTTCTCACTGTATGTACGGATGACTACCGGATTCGTAATACGTTTCGGAGAAATCAATGCTTTCTTTATCTGATTCTCATTCCGCTGGATAAAGGCACCTGCAATGTCTATCACTTCTTGCGCATTTCGATACGTGCGTGTAATCTTCAATTCCTGTCCATAACCCACTTCCTGGCAGAACCGAGTAAATAACGGCAAAATAGAACCGCTAAAGGCATAGATAGACTGCCAGTCATCTCCCACTGCCACAATCTTGGCACTACACAAAGCTGACAGCTCACGTATCAGGTTGTAACGTTGTCTGGAGATATCCTGATACTCATCAACGATGATATATTTGAAGTCCAAATGTTCCTGATTCACCTGTTTCTTACGAATCAGTTCAGCCGACTCATTGATCATATCTTCAAAATCAATACTACAGCTTTCTTTCAATGCCTTCTGATATTCCAGGAAACAAACGCTACAAATATCCAGGAACAGCCTTGTACGCACATTCTTCACGGAAGATTTGAACGCTTCGAATTTCTCAGCCTTGTAACCTTGCGTCTTGAAATTACTGATAAAATGGCAAATCAAAAGAGTAAACTTGGTAATATACTTATTTTCTTCCGCGTCTACCATTTTCTTATAGACCTCATTCAACGGACGTTCATTTATGACATACCCCCGTTCCAACAATTGCTCCTCCAGGTGTTCCAGAAAAGAACGTCCATCCCGATAAGCAGAAAATGTATAGATCAAATCGGTCTTATGTTTCCGGTGCAAACGGATTTTGTCATTCACCCGGGCTTTATAACGCTCCAGTTCCGCCGGTGTATAACGGCTGTTCCGTCCATCCTCCGTAATTCCAAAGTGCTCAATATAAGATTCTTTGTCACCCTGTTTTATCCGAAAATCCGGCGTATAAGGCTTGCTGGCATCCAAGACACGATAGCGATAGACCGGTTCATACTCATAGTCAATCTGATGAAGATAGAGCCAGTTAGCGATACGAACCTCTTCAATGGAACGGAGTATTTCATTGTTAAGAGTCTGTACTTTTTCAGTCTTACGGTCCACAATCTGTCTCACATACTCATGCAAGTTACTTTTCAACGTCGAAAAATCGGCCTTGGAAACAAAGCGGAAAAAACGGTTCAAATCATCTCCCTCATAAGGTGCAGTAAAATAAGACCCGAAAAAAAGAATCAGTTTTTTCACCAGATCTTCCCGACTCATCACGGCAGACTTCAGATACTTGTTTATAACAGCATACATGTAGCCTCCATCGACAATACGCTTGCCTTCAGAATCCCCCTTCCGCAAAATGGCATACCCAGCCGAATGGAATGTAGTAATGGGGCAATTGATGTGCAAACAGCCGTTAATCCGTTCACGCAGTTCTCCAACAGCTTTATTGGTGAATGAAATCACCAGGATTTTGGAAGGTTCTATTCCACGTTTGTCTACCAGATATTTTACCTTGGCAGCTACAGTGGTTGTCTTGCCCGCCCCGGCTCCTGCAATCACCAACGTGTGATCTTCCTCAGAAAGAAGCACCCTGCGCTGTTCCTCATCCAGCAAAATTGCAGGATCGCATTCCTTCAGGATAGTATCCAGATAGTCTTTCTCCAATACCAGGTGACGTTTGACATATTCTTCATTGTGTTGTTGCACAAAAGGAGATTCCTTAGTCAAATCATATAGCCCGGCATATGTCTCACGAAAACGGTCTATTTGCGATGAATCAAGTTTACTTTTACGAATAAAATCATCCAGTACATTGGAAGACGACAATGTCTCATAGAACTGATACAAGTGGGCTGCCCCTTCAACCAACTCCTTATAATCGCTCCGAGCTATAAAACGCTCTTCCGTCATCAATGCATCAAAAGTCCGATTGAAAGCCAAGACCTCCTTGTATTCCTGTGGTATATGTTCCGGCACCTCCTCCCTGGCGGTAGAGTTTCTCTTTCCGCCTGTAATCATCCGCCGTAAAACATTCCATATACTCATGCTCGATTATTTATCCGTCTTGATTTTTAAACCTGTTGCAACAAAAGGACTGTATATCTATGATACAATCTACTTTATCGTTGCAAAGCTAATAAAACAGGTATTAAAAACAATATACAACTATACAAATTATTTACCGGAAAATAATAAAACGAATTGACGGACCTCCTCCACAACCTCCCCAGTGCATCGCATAAAAAAAGGAGCTAAGTCAGCGACTTAACTCCTTCATTTTACCAGTCGGGGTGACTGGATTCGAACCAGCGACCACACGCCCCCCAGACGCGTACTCTAACCGGGCTGAGCTACACCCCGAATTGCGGATGCAAAGGTACGCCTTCTTTTTGGTTATGCAAACTTTTCCATGACTTTTTTTTATCGGGAAGGGCATTTTTTCTGACACGGCAACAGAGGAAGACGGTCGGAAAGGCAATGGAAGCAAGTACAAGTGTCACCGGAAAGGGCGATTCCGATGACAGAATGAGGTTTTTCGCCGAAAGCTGACGCAACTAAGGTTTTTATGCGTACTTTTGCAAAGATGTAGTTAGTAAACCACTCATTTAAAATGCAACTAAGAATTACAGCTCCTTCACAAATCGATTGCCGCATCAGCCTGCCTGCCTCGAAAAGTATCTGCAACCGGGCACTTGTCCTCGATGCTTTGGCTGGCGGAAAGGCGGACATCGGCAATCTATCCGACTGCGATGATACACGGGTGATGGTCGACGGACTGCGTTCACGCGGAGATGTGGTCGACATCGGGGCAGCGGGGACAGCCATGCGCTTCCTTACGGCTTTCTTTGCAGTACAACCGGACGAACAGCACCTCCTGACGGGAACTGCCCGCATGCAGCAACGCCCCATCCGCATCCTGGTTGATGCCTTGCGCAGCCTGGGGGCAGACATTGAATATACGCAGACGGAAGGATTTCCACCTTTATTGATACACGGAAGAAGGCTCACGGCATCGGAGGTCTCACTGCCGGGAGACGTCAGCTCACAATACATCTCCGCCCTTCTGATGATTGGCGCCACGCTTCCGGAAGGACTGACGCTCCACCTGACGGGCGACATCATCTCGCGTCCCTACATCGACCTGACACTCCGTCTGATGACCGACTTCGGCGGACAGGTGCGATGGATGCCCGACGGACGCAGCGTCCGTGTGGAAGCACATGCCTACAGCACACGCCCCTACACCGTGGAGAGCGACTGGAGCGCAGCTTCCTACTGGTACGAAATGGCGGCATTGAGCCGGGAGGCACAAGTGGAACTGCCGGGACTGCTGCCCGACAGTCCGCAGGGAGACAGTGCCGTGGCGCAGCTCTTCGGAGCCTTGGGCGTGAAGACGGACTTCAACGGAGCAGGTGCCGTGCTCGGTCGCATGCCCCGCGCGCTGGAAAGGATGGACTATGACTTCACCAACCAACCCGACCTGGCGCAGACATTCGTCGTGACTTGTGCCCTGCTCGGGCTGCCCTTCCGCTTCAGCGGACTGCAAAGCCTGAAAATCAAGGAGACCGACCGCATGGAGGCCCTGCGCATCGAGCTGCGTAAGTTGGGCTATGCCGTCCGGGAGGAAGAAGGCTCCGTCCTCGCCTGGGACGGAGAACGGGTGCAGGCTGACCCCTGCCCCGTCATCGACACGTATGAAGACCACCGCATGGCGATGGCTTTCGCACCGGCAGCCCTCTGCCTGCCGGAGATTCGCATCAACCACCCGCAAGTGGTGTCGAAGTCGTACCCTCATTACTGGGACGACCTGCGCCGTGCGGGATTTCATCTGGAGGAACTATGACACTGATAGCTATTTTTATCGGAGCGCTGCTGGTGCTCGGCATCGCAGCCTATGCTTTGGGAAACCTGAACCGGAAGAAACAGGGCGACACACCGACGGAAGAAGACGCGCCCGCCCCACGCACGGACATGGAATGCTGCGGCCAGCATGCCGTCTGTGAACGCGACAGCCTGCTGGCAGGAGTCAGCCGGAAGATTGAATACTACGACGACGAAGAGTTGGACCGCTTCCGCGGTACTCCCTCCGACGGCTACAACGACGAGGATGCCGACGCCTTCCGCGAGGTGCTCTACACGATGCGGCCGGACGACGTGCCCGGCTGGGTGCGCAGCCTGCAACTGCGAGGAGTCTCCTTGCCCGACGGCGTGAAAGATGAAATCATCCTCATCGTGGACGACCTGCGCGCACATCCCGTCCCCAAATCCTGATTACCCCACACTATGGAACTTCTCGACATCCTGCAATACACGTTCTTCCAGCATGCGTTGCTGGGCAGTCTCTTTGCCAGTATCGCCTGCGGCATCATCGGCACGTACATCGTCACGCGGCGACTGGTGTTCATCAGCGGAGGCATCACGCACGCCTCGTTCGGAGGCATCGGGCTGGGAGTCTACCTGGGCATCTCCCCCATCCTCTCGGCAGCCGTCTTCTCCGTTCTCTCGGCATTCGGCGTGGAGTGGCTGAGCAAGCGGCGCGACATGCGCGAGGATTCCGCTATTGCCGTGTTCTGGACATTCGGCATGGCCATCGGCATCATCTTCAGCTTCCTCGCCCCGGGCTTTGCCCCCGACCTCTCGTCCTATCTCTTCGGGAACATCCTCACCATCACCCGTTCGGACATCTGGGTGCTTGCCGTTCTGTCGGCATTGCTGGGACTCCTCTTCACCCTCTTCCTACGCCCGATTGTCTATACGGCGTTCGACCGTGAGTTTGCCCGTTCGCAAGGACTCCCCGTCACGGTCATTGAATACGGACTGATGATGTTCATCGCCCTCACCATCGTTGCCTGTCTGCGCATGGTGGGCATCGTGCTTGCCATCTCGCTCCTCACCATCCCGCAGATGACTGCCAACCTCTTCACCAACAGCTTCCGCCGCATCATCGGGCTGTCCATCCTCATCGCCTGCCTCAGCTGCCTGGGCGGACTGCTGCTGTCCTACCGCTACAACGTGCCTTCGGGAGCGTCCATCATCTTCTTCTCCATCCTCATCTATGCCGGATGCAAGGCGGGGAAGCTTCTTCTACGGAACCGGAACTAAACAAACGAACAACCATATGGAAATCAAGATTACTTCACTGGAAAACATCCACGATGCCGCCCGCGAGTTCATCGCTGCCATGGGCGACAACACGGTCTTTGCCTTCTACGGCAAAATGGGTGCCGGCAAGACCACCTTCATCAAGGCCATCTGCGAATGCCTGGGAGTGACCGACGTCATCAACTCGCCCACCTTCGCCATCGTCAACGAGTACCGCTCAGCCACCGAAGAGCTGATTTACCACTTCGACTTCTACCGCATCAAGAAGCTCGAGGAGGTGTATGACATGGGGTATGAGGACTACTTCTACAGCGGCGCCCTGTGCTTCATCGAATGGCCGGAGCTGGTGGAAGAGCTGTTACCGTCCGATGCCGTCAAGGTGACGATAGAAGAAGACGAACAGGGCTGCCGTGTGGTACGCTTCGACGCATAATCTGCCATCCACATGGGACCGCAATACTTCGTCCAGTCCCTGTTCGCTCTCGCCGGCATCCTGTCGCTACTGGCTGCCGTACTCGACTGGGACTGGTTCTTCACTGCCCAAAACACACAGTTCATCGTGCGCAGTCTGGGGCGTCGCCGTGCCCGCTGGTTCTACGGCGTGCTGGGCGTCGTGCTGATGGTCATGGCGGTGTTCTTCTTTTTTCAGACGGAACAGGCGTCGGCATCCTGACAAGGTCGTCGCCGCACACACACCTGTGCCCTTCCCGGTCACAGTCCGTCATCAGTCAACGGAAGGCAGGGCATTGACACAGTACGAACGCCACCTTAATGAAGCAAAGTATCATACTTAGACCCCCTAAGTATAATACTTAGGCTGCCAAAGTATAATACTTAGGTCCGTATAAGGCGTACTCTCATCGCGCTCTTCCCGGCATTTGAACCGGTCTGTCCCTAACAATAAACGGCACAAGCCTCCGTCATGCGACGGGATGGCTTGTGCCGTTTACAGTTTATAGGCGTGTCAGCTGATTACTTCTTCACCGAGCAGAGCGGCTGGGGCTTGATTTGCTTGAAGAAATCATTGCCCTTGTCATCCACGAGGATGAAGGCCGGGAAGTTCTCCACTTCAATCTTCCAGATGGCTTCCATGCCGAGTTCGGGATATTCCACACACTCGATGCTCTTGATGTTGTTCTGTGCGAGGATGGCTGCCGGACCACCGATGGAGCCGAGGTAGAAGCCGCCATGCTTCTTGCAGGCATCCGTCACAGCCTGGCTGCGGTTACCCTTGGCGAGCATGATCATGCTGCCGCCGTGGCTCTGGAAGAGGTCCACGTAGGGGTCCATACGTCCGGCTGTCGTCGGTCCCATGGAACCGCACGCCATGCCTTTCGGAGTCTTTGCCGGACCGGCGTAGTAGATGGGATGGTCCTTGATGTATTGCGGCAGGTCTTCGCCACGGTCGAGACGCTCTTTCAGCTTGGCATGGGCGATGTCACGGCCCACGATGATGGTTCCGTTGAGCGAAAGGCGGGTGGCAACCGGATACTTCGTCAGCTCCTTGAGAATCTCTGCCATCGGACGGTTCAGGTCAATCTTCACGGCATCGCCTTCGCCAGCCTGACGGAGTTCTGCCGGAATCAGTTCGCCCGGATTGCTGTCGAGCTTCTCAATCCAGATACCGTCCTTGTTGATTTTGCACTTGATGTTGCGGTCGGCAGAGCAGGAAACGCCCAGACCGACGGGGCAGGAAGCACCGTGGCGCGGCAGACGGATGATGCGGACATCGTGTGCATAGTATTTGCCGCCGAACTGGGCACCCAGCCCGATGCGGTGAGCCTCCTCGAGCACCTGCTTCTCCAGTTCGATGTCACGGAAGGCACGTCCGCCTTCGCTACCGGTCGTCGGCAGGTTGTCATAGTAGTGGGTCGAAGCCAGCTTCACCGTGAGGAGGTTCTTCTCAGCCGACGTTCCTCCGATGACGAACGCGATGTGGTAGGGCGGGCAAGCAGCCGTACCCAACGTCTTCATCTTCTCCACCAGGAAGGGAACGAGCGTGCCGGGATTCAGGATGGCCTTCGTCTCCTGGTACAGGTAGGTCTTGTTGGCAGAGCCACCTCCCTTGGTCACACAAAGGAACTTGTACTCCATGCCTTCGGTGGCCTCGATATCGATTTGTGCAGGGAGATTGCACTTGGTGTTCACCTCCTCGTACATGCTCAACGGAGCGTTCTGTGAGTAGCGGAGGTTCTCTTCCGTGTAAGTCTTATAGACACCGTGGGACAGTGCTTCCTCGTCGCAGTAGCCTGTCCACACCTGCTGTCCTTTCTCGCCGTGGATGATGGCAGTACCGGTATCCTGGCAGAACGGGAGCACCCCTTTGCTGGCTACCTCGGCATTGCGCAGGAAGGTCAGTGCCACATATTTGTCGTTTTCACTGGCTTCAGGGTCACTCAGGATCTTGGCGACCTGCTCGTTGTGTGAGCGGCGCAGCATGAACGAGACATCGCGGAAGGCGGCGTTCGCCATGGCGGTCAGACCTTCTTTCTCGATTTTCAGAATCGGCTTGCCTTCAAACTCGCTCACCGACACATAGTCTTTTGTCAACAGATAATACTCAGTCGTATCCTCTCCGAGCTGGAAAGGAGCTTCATACTTAAACGGAGGTGTTGCCATAATATAAAGTATTACGTTTTATAATTAGATTAGTACGTATGCAAATGTACGAATATCTTCAGTTAGTCGTGCCCGGGCTTCGGGGAAGATGCCCGTTCTTTAGCTTTCTTTAGTTGTTCTTCCTTTTCGCGGTGCAGCTGTTCCCTGAATGCGGCTGCAAGAGGGGCAAACGTAGCTCCGCCCAGGCGTTCCTCCTTGCTGACGTCAGCTTCCAGCAGGGCATAAAAGCGTTCTTCGTTGGCTGCCCGGCGGACGCGTGCTTCCTCCCTCTCTTCCGCAGAATAAAGGGCACGGATGTGTGCCTGTACCCAGACGGGATAGGCGAGACACAGGCATCCGAGTTTGTCCAGGAACTCCTGCAGGGATGCCCCGCGTCCGTCTGACACCTCGTCGCACAAGGCACGGAAGGCGCTTCCGGGTACCACCAGTCCCAGCATGTCGTGCCACTCCTCATCGGGGCGCAGGGGGATGCACAGCTCTGCGGACGTTTCCTCGGGAAGGTGGCGGGCGATGTAGAGCTGCTCCATCAGCCGGTAGAGACCGATGCCGCGCTCCAGTGCCCCTGCCTTCACGAACACTCCGCGTACCGGCTCGTACCACTCCGGGGCGTTGCCTTCCTGTTCGTTCAAGAGTTGCTCCAGCCTCATCCGTCCTTCCCGGATGCGGGAGACCGTATAGGGGGTCAGCGCCTCGCAGGTGGAAATGAAGTCACAGGGAGGGACACCCTCCGGACGTTTGTCACGGACGGGCCATTTGTGCACGTCGCGATAGGTGCCGACCGTGAAGAAGTTGATGGCAGGGACGAGCACGGTACGTCCGTCGGTGTGAAAGAGGTAAGAGAAAGGGAAGGCAGACAGGTCGGCGTGACAGTCGAACTTGCCCATGACCATGGAGAAAGCCCCGACGCGTCCGCCCCACACGAGGTGGGCTCCCGACGCCGTCTTGCACCCACGCTCCAGCTCCCCGTGATGCAGCGGACCGAGCTTGTACATGTGGTTGCTCATGTTCGTACCCGAGCCGGCGTTGAAGAACGAGCTCATGCTGCCTATCAGCAAGGTCGACTTGTGATGGCTCACCGTGAACGGTCCGGCACAGACGGCACACGCCTCCCCGTTGTCCAGGTAGGAGTTGGCAAAGAAGAGGGAGGCTTCCGCCGAGAATCCCTTGCCGACATGGACAGCCTGCCCGACGAGGCACTCGCTCACCTTCGCACCGTCCAGCACTTCCGCACCGCCTTGCAGCACCGTACGCCGGCAGATGACGTCGGTCCCCAGACGGACGGGGGCTTCGCGGCAACTGTCCAGGTAGCAGTCCTCCACGCACGATGCTCCGTCGATGACGGCTGAAGCGCCGACATAGACATTCCGGAGCCTGGAGACGCCGACGATGCAGGCATCCGCCCCCACAACGCCCCGCGACGGGATGGATGCCTCCACTTCCGCCTTCACCCAGGCATCGAGGGCACGACACCCCGACGAAGACAACCGCGAACGGAGGTAAAACTCCTGCGCACCCAGCCGTCGGTGAAGCCACACACGGAAGGCGGCGTCCGCCTCGCTCAACACGTTGACCGGTGTGCCCAGGCCGCACGTGGCGGAAGGCTCCATGCTCATCGTCCCCACTCGGGAGATGTATGCACCCGGCGCAATGTCGTAACGGGACAGGCAGCCCACCTGCTCGATGAGGCAGTCATCGCCCACCGTGACATCATGCAGCTCTGCCTGACGGATACCCGACGGACGGTGTATGCCCGGCTCCGGCTCCAACGTCCGGTGAAAGACACCCAGACGAACCGGACCGTAGAAACGTACCTGCTCGACGGCTTCGGGAGTGAAGCCGTCCTTCACCTGTATGTGACTCCAGTCGTCTGCCCGGCAACCTTGCTGCTGCAAGACCGCAATCTCGCGGACCGACAACGGACGGTAAGCATTCATCATCATAGCCGGGGGATTATTCGGGGTTCCCGTCTTCCTCGTACGTCTGGTAGAGGAAGTCGTTGTAGGGATACTTCTGTACGTGCAGCTCCTTGACCTTCTTGTAGAACATCGCCTTCAGCTCGTCGATGTTGGTCTTCTGACGGGCGGAGATGAAGATGCAGTTGTCGTGCATCTTTGCCATCCACGTCTGCATGAGCTCTTCCAGCGTAATGTTCTCCTTGGTGCGCGGCGTCAGGTCGTCGGCATCCTTCTCCACATAGGTATATGCGTCAATCTTGTTGAACACCAGGATGGTCGGCTTGTCGGCACAACCCAGGTCGGCAAGTGTCTTGTCAACCACCGTAATCTGTTCCTCAAAGTCGGGATGGGAGATGTCGACCACGTGGATGAGCAGGTCTGCCTCGCGCACCTCGTCGAGCGTCGACTTGAACGAATCGACCAGGTCAGTAGGCAACTTGCGGATGAACCCGACCGTGTCGGACAGGAGGAAGGGGAGATTGTCGATGATGACCTTGCGCACCGTGGTGTCGAGCGTGGCGAACAGCTTGTTTTCAGCGAACACCTCGCTCTTTGCCAGCAGGTTCATCAGGGTCGACTTACCTACATTGGTGTAGCCCACGAGAGCCACACGGATGAGTCGTCCGCGATTCTTGCGCTGGGTGGACTTCTGCCGGTCAATCTCCGCCAGCTGCTGCTTCAGGAGCGACATGCGGTTGAGGATGATACGGCGGTCCATTTCGAGCTGGGTCTCACCCGGACCACGCAGTCCCACCGAACCGCCCTTGCCACTGCCCGAGCCACCTCCCTGACGTTCCAAGTGAGTCCACAGACGTTGCAGGCGGGGGAGCATGTATTTATATTGCGCCAGCTCCACCTGCGTCTTGGCACTCGCCGTCTGGGCACGCATCGCGAAGATGTCCAGAATGAGTGAAGTGCGGTCGAGAATCTTCACCTTCAGTTCCTTCTCTATGTTTCGGATTTGCTTTGCCGACAATTCGTCGTCGAATATCACCATACCGATTTCCGTCTCGGGGTCTTCCTCGCAGGATTCCAGGTAGGCACGAATCTCCTCCAGCTTACCTTTCCCTATGTAAGTCACCGAGTTGGGCATATCGAGTTTTTGAGTAAAACGTTTGACCACCTCCGCCCCGGCTGTGTCCGCCAGGAACTCCAGTTCGTCAAGGTATTCGTTGGTCTTACGTTCGTCTTGCAATCGGGTGACCAGACCGACCAGTACGGCTTTTTCGGTCTGAGCTTGAGAGATAACAAATTCTTTCATTCTGTATCAGCTAATTTACTGTGTCTTGATTCTAGCCTCAACCCTGCCTGAACCTTAGCGGGATTGAAGTTCACAAAGATAATGGATTCGTTTCTATTTAAGGATATTCCTTCCCGGTTTTTACACACGCCGGAGATGTCCGGAAACGGAAACAGCCTCCCGAAGGAGGCTGTCCATTCACATTTTAGAGATAATTTTCTATTCATCCACGTTTCACAACGTCCTCATAGAAGTCATTAAAGAGTATCTTATTGTTATTTAGTTATCCCCTGTTTCACAACAGGTCGAATAATTCCGTCAAGGATGCTACCTCGTACGTCGGACGGAAGGGGAGCTCCGTACGGTGGCGGTGGTTGTAGAACACCTGGTCCATCCCCACTCCCCGGGCACCGGCGATGTCGGTATCAAAGCTGTCGCCAATCATCAGCGACTCCCTGAGTTCCGACTGGGTAGCCGACAAGGCAAAGTAGAAAATCTCGGCACGCGGCTTGTTCACCTTCAAGTCTTCCGAAAGGATGACTTTACGGAAATAGCCTTCAATGCCTGCTGAAGCCAGCTTCCGCGACTGCAATTCCCGGAAACCGTTTGACAGGATGTAAAGGCGGTACTTCCCATTCAGGTATTCCAGCACATCCCGGGCATGCGGCATCAGTTTCTGTTTAGTTGGAATGATACGAAAGAAAGCCTTCATGTATGCGTGGACCAACTCCGGGTCATCGACTCCCACCTTGAGCAAGGGATAGCTGAAACGTTCGCGGTTCAACTCTTCCTTGGTGATGCGTCCGTGGTCATAATCGACCCACAGCGCATTGTTCCTCTCGGTATAAATGGAATAAAACTGTTCGAACGAATCGAAATAGCGCCCGAAGTCAAGCTCCACATACACTTCAGCAAATGAATCCCGGGCATTCTCGGAGAACGCCCACAGTGTATCGTCCAAATCGATAAACAGGTTCCTGTACTTTGCTGTCATAAATGCACGCAGTCGCTTCCTTTGCGCAGAAACGACTGGTGCAAAGATAGATTATCTTACTTGAATTACCAAATAGCGCGACACGCTCCAGAACTTGTTCGGATTGGTGATTTTCAAAATATATTGTCCTTTTGCATCTTTCACCAATGAGTAGGAGCCTTCCGGATGGTTGGTCAACAGCTTAGCACTCTTAGAGTATAGCTTGATTTCCTTGTCGGTGCGGATGTCGATTTGGGTAAAGTAATCTTTGTTGAAGTCATCGCTTTGCAAAACATCTCCTTTTTGCAAAATTTTCTGTTCTTTAAGTTCCGATTTTGTACCGAACACGAACCAAGCGGTGTTCAGGGCCTTGTCCTGTGCTTCGACGGTCTTGGTCTTGATTTCGTTTTCAGCCGACAGGTTTTCCACATCGGTCGTCAGTCCGGCAACGGCATCATCCAGTTCGGCGATGCGGATATCCTTGGCAGCCAGTTCAGCCTGGAGCGCCTTGATTTGCTCGGCTTTCTCAGCCAGGTCTCTTTCCAGTGAGGCGATGGCCTTCTTCAGCTCGGTCGACTGGTAGCGGCTGTTCTTCAACTGTTGTTGCAGTTTCGCCAGCTTTTCGCGGTTGTCCGCCATGGTCTGGGTGATCAGCTTCAAGTCATCTTTCACTTTCTGCGAAGCCGACAGGTTCTCTCCGTTCTGGTCGCGTTGCAAATCCACACGGCCCTCAGCCTCATTGATTTGCCGGAATCCTTCCTGGATTTCGTTAAACGTACCCATTATCTGGTCGAGCTCGTTCTCTCTGTCTGAAAGCGCCACCTTCAACGAATCGTTCTCTGCTTGCAAGGCTTTGCTTCCGCCTCCCATTTGTTCACAAGAAGTCATCAGTGCAACTGCACAGAATGACAGCCAAAGTAACTTTTTCATAATTTTGTTGTTTTATAGTGTAACGTGTTTATTTTTCCTTTTCCTCCTTGTCCTTTCCGGCGAGCACGATGACGATTTCCCCTTTCGGTTCACTCTGCTGGAAATGGGCAATGACTTCCGCCAAGGTTCCCCTGACACTTTCTTCGTGCACCTTCGAGATTTCACGGCAGACCGCGACCTTGCGTTCGGCACCGAACACCTCGGCAAACTGCGTCAGGGTCTTCACCAGCCGGTAGGGTGACTCATAGAACACCATCGTCCGCACCTCGTCCTGCAATTGCGCCAGGCGTGTGGCACGTCCCTTTTTCTGCGGAAGGAAGCCTTCGAAGCAGAAACGTTCGTCGGGCAATCCTGAAGCAACAAGTGCCGGGACAAAAGCGGTAGCTCCCGGCAGGCACTGGACCTCAATTCCGTTACGGACGCATTCGCGCACAATCAGGAATCCGGGGTCGGAGATTCCCGGTGTGCCGGCATCAGAAATCAGTGCCACCTGTTCGCCCCCCTTGATTCGCTCCACGATACGTTCCACCGTCTGGTGTTCATTGAACTTGTGATGCGAGAGCATGGCATTCTTTATGTCAAAATGCTTCAGCAACACTCCTGACGTCCGCGTGTCTTCCGCCAGAATCAAGTCCACCTCTTTCAGTATCCGTATCGCCCGGAATGTCATGTCTTCCAAGTTTCCCACGGGAGTAGGTACAACATAGAGTTTTCCCATTTTTGTTTGCATTCTTAAAGAAGCAAAAGTAGTACATTCGTGCTTTACTCGGAATTAAAATTCGTTATATTTTAGCATTTCAGCTTATTTTATGTACTTTTCCCCGTTGTTTTTCCTACATTCTGGTATCACCGGACGCTCCTTTTCGTATAAAATACAATTGCCGGACAAAAAATCATCTCAAACACTTGTCACATTCAAAAAAGTACGTACCTTTGCACCGCAATTCAGAAATGAGTGCAAAAGAAGGTTTGATTCGCTAGCTCAGCAGGTAGAGCACAACACTTTTAATGTTGGGGTCCTGGGTTCGAGCCCCAGGCGGATCACCAGAAGAAAGGTCTTCAGCTGAAACAGTTGGAGACCTTTTTCTTTTAGCTGGGATGGAATGCCTGAGCTATCTTGGAGAAACAATATTCAGAAGCTGTTTTGATTTCATTCGATAAATTTGTTAAGCATGATTTGGATGAATGCAATCTGTACCATAGCTTCTGCGGTTTCAGCAAGGAATTCATAATCGATGGTCAGCCTTCTGAAGTTTTCCAGCCATGAGAAAGAGCGTTCCACAATCCAGCGTTTGGGCAGTACCTGAAATTTGGACGGACATTCGTCCGGTCTGAGTACGACCTCCAATATCCATCCGAATTTCTTCTTGACCCAATCAGCCAAATCTCCCCTATATCCTCCGTCCGCCAGGATTTTCACCAAACGCGGAAATTTATAAGCGAGTTTCTCTATGGCTTGTGGAGCGCCCTTGCTGTCATGCAGGTTGGCCTCATGGATTGCGACGGCTAACGGAAGGCCAAGCGTATCGACAATGATGTGCTCTTTCCGTCCTTTGATTGTCTGTCTTGTACTGCTTGAGATACAACGTGCCTTGTGCCACCAGGGTATGGGCCAACAGCAGAGAGTCCGTCACCCGTTTTCCCAAATCACGCCCCTTCATGAATGAGCGCATGGCGGCGGCGTCATCGCCCTGATTCTGATAAATCCTGCCTTGATAATAGTAGGTCCGGAGTTGCTCATCGGGGGGTACCGTTCCGAGTATAATAGTCAATAGCCGGCTGGAGGATGTCAAAAGAGGTCGTGTCGATGCAGTTCTTGTCCAACGCCATGGAGCTGAGCAGTGCATATCTGGCAGACGCTTTTTTCCCTTTGACTGCTGACGCAGGTATGCCTTGCAGGACGGCAAGGGCTGAGTCCGGCCTGGCATTCATCAGGCTCTCTGCCACATCCAGTTTTTCACTGACGGCACCCTGCCGTCCACAACTGACAGCAGCCAACAGGACTGTCAGCCACAGGGTTACAGGTATCAGATTTCTAATTCTCTTCATCATCATTCATATGTTAAGTGCGTTCAGGCTAAGAACGTTCCCCAAAAAGAGACGGCAATCACAAGGACCTTTCGCCCATTCATGGTTAAGAATCAATCAAACGACGGACGGGATGCTTGGGAGTACCAAGGACAAAGGTAGGGAAAATCTGTGGAAACAACCATCAGTTTTCGACTGATTACGACAATAGAATTGGGAATTAAACCCGACGGGAAAGAATTTGTCAGATAATTGATTGAGTTATTCCTTTTCGCTATCTTTGGATGTCATTAAGAGGATGGGTTATGAGAATAGGCAAGTAATAAAATGGCAATATATAAACAAGAAAGGAAAACTTCTACCATGAAAACAATCATCTTATTCGCAATCCTGTCAGGTGTCGTTTGCCTGAGCTGTACCAACAAACGGCAACAATCCCAACCGGAAGCAACGCCGGATAAAGAATCAGTCATAATCGGCGGAAACGATACGGTTACAGACATCCAAGTCTCAACGGCAGAGAATGATACCATATTATCATTACAGGCCGGGGATATTGATTTCCCTTCCTCGCAATCGGAAATAGAGAAGTATGAAAGTCGCGTCCATATGCAACGACTTCCCGATGTCAACATCACCCATGCTGATGCTTATCGAATCGAAACGCAGCAACCCGTTTATTCACCGCAGACAAAGCAGATTGTGCTTGATGTCATCAATGTGGATGGACCGACGGCAGAACCGGAATGCCATCATCTGAAACAATGGGAAAACGGGAAATGGGTCAAATTTCCTTTTATCGACAATCTCGTTTTTTCAGGTGTAGGCAGGGATTTATCCAAGGGAGACACGTTGCCCGAACAGATCCACATGTCTGAATTCAAATATCCACTAAAACCGAATAAGTATCAAGTGAATTTCTATGTGTTTGCCAACATCTATACTTATTGCAATCTGACAACCGACGGCATTACACCCGTAAGGGAAACTGAAATGGATGGGGCTTTTGTCTTCAAGGTACTGCCATCAGCCAATGACTCCATCCGCATTCTGTTTGAGAATCATACGAATCTGGATGTCCAACCCATTTTCTTTCCAAGCGTAGGTACGGACGAATTGTACATGGCACATCCGTTTGCCCGTTCCGGGTGGAGTGGTGAGGCTGATTATATGCGAAGCCACGCCCGTCTGAAAGGTGGAGATGTGCTGTTGTTTACCATTCCGGTCTCGTGGGATGTCAACCGAATAACAGGCAAGAACTATAGAAAGCAGTTCATGACAGGAAAATTGTTGCCCGGAAAATATAAAATAGGTCTGCAATTGGAAATCTACATGGATACGGAATTTGAAGTAAAATGATGGAATGGCCCCTCCTCCCCCAATTTGTCAATCTGTCAAAACGTCAAACGAAGGGCCTCCAGAATGCTCTCGTTCGCCCCGAAGGAGGAGTTCGTGCATAAAACAGGCCTTCTCGGGCGTTTCGCAAAATACACTTTGGCGGAATAAATACACATGTCACAGAAGAAAGAAACAGAGCAGCCACATAGCAGGAGCTAACTGATTTCACAAACGACAATTCACCCCTCAAAATAACACGTTCCAAATCATCATCCGTTGGAACATTCTAGGGGTAAACGTCCGTGAAATAATGTATCCTTTTCATAAAACAAGCATTTCGCCGTCCGAACTTTTGACTTCGGAAGACGAAACAATATTGTTTGAGTCGTCAAACACTTGTGTTTGGCACGTGAAACAATATTGTTTGACGAGTGAAACAATATTGTTTCGCGGTATAATTATTCACATTCGCCCCTGTTTTGGAATAAGTATGCACGCTCATCCGCATGAATATTCCTAAAGAAACCTACTTTGGGCATTTTTTCAAAAAGTCGCGTTAGCTGAAAAGGAGCTTTTGGGTGATTTTGTATAGGGATGTGAAGGGATGGGGTTGCAAAATGACAGGAATTAGTTGGACAAAGGTGTGCCGACAGACTTTTCCCGTCCGGGCACACCTCTTCTTAAACCCCAAACAATCATTAGAGCTTGAAGGTATGTCAAAAAGCGCACCTTCTTTTGTTTTATGCACAAAGCCCCGACTTTCACAAGCCGAGGCTTTGCTATTACCTAAAGATTTTGTATCTTTAAGCATTATAACAATAATAATCTTATGACAAAGATACATTTTCGTCCTTACATTCCCAACCAAACAGTGCTGTTTCCTCAAAGAATCGATGAGGATATTGCGAAGAACGATCCGGTACGCATGGTTGACGCTCTTGTTGAGAGCCTGAATCTGGAAGGTTTCAGGAAGTTATATAAGGAATGCGGCCGTAGCCCTTACCATCCCCGAATGATGCTCAAGGTTATCCTGTACGCCTATATGAACAACATCTACTCCTGCCGCAAGATAGAAAAACTCCTCCACCGCGACATCCATTATATATGGCTGGCCGGGCACGAGAAACCGGACTTCATTACCATCAACCGCTTCCGCAACCGTGTGAAGAAGGAAATCAACGAAGTGTTCACCCAAATCGTCCTTCTGCTTTCCGCCAAAGGGTTCATCAGCCTGAACGTGGAATATGTTGACGGAACGAAGATTGAATCCAAGGCCAACAAGTATACTTTCGTGTGGAAAAAGACCGTCGAGCGGAACCGTGAGCGCCTGATGAAGAAAATCCATGTCCTGTTGGGCCAGATAGACGATGCCATCGCCCAGGAGAAATCATCGGAAAACAATGAGGAAGTTGAGTTTACCCCGGCCATGCTGACTGAAATGGCGGGCGAACTGCGCAATGCGCTTGAACAGGTTCCCGAGCCTTCCACAAAAGAGGATAAGGCCGCACAAAGAAAGAAACGCAGGCAGCTGAAAGAACTGGAAGCGCACAGGGACAAGCTGCAGGAATACGACAATCATCTGGACACGCTGCAAGAGCGCAACTCCTATTCCAAGACGGACAAGGATGCTACTTTCATGAGGATGAAGGAGGATGCCATGCGTAACGGACAGACCAAACCCGGTTACAACCTTCAGATTGCCACCGAGAACCAGTTCATTACCGATTTTGCACTTTTCCCCAACCCTACGGACACGCTGACTATGATACCTTTCCTGCAATCCTTCTCAAGCAGATACGACAGGCTGGCCCATACAGTAGTGGCTGATTCGGGCTACGGCTCCGAGGAAAATTACCGCTTCATGGCAGAAAACGGTATGGAAGCTTACGTCAAATACAATTACTTCCACATGGAGCAGCGTCCGAGATTCATACCCAACCCGTTCAAGGCTGAAAACTTCTATTATAATGAAGAACATGACTATTGCATATGCCCCATGGGACAAAAGATGCGGAGGATAGGAAACAGGCATGTGAAAACCGCATCCGGATATGTGAGCGAAAGTGCCAGATACAGGGCCATCAGGTGCGAAGGCTGCCCGCTAAGGTGTCTATGTTTTAAAGCAAAAGGGGACAGGACGATAGAACTGAACCACAGGCTCAGGAAATACAAGCAAAAAGCCAAAGAGTTGCTCTGCTCCGAGGAAGGGCTGAAACACAGGGGACGAAGATGCATAGAACCGGAAACCGTGTTCGGGCAGATAAAATATAACATGAACTACAAACGTTTCCGTCATTTTGGAAAGGATAAGGTCTTTATGGACTTCTCCTTCCTTGCCATTGCCTTCAATATAAAAAAGTTATGTGCAAAGATGAGAAAAGAAGGCATAGACTGGCTGATTAAACTGTTTTGTGAGCTCACAGCCGCTTTCTTCAGATGCAGGGAACACATAAATCAAAGAAATCTTCAAAATATCGCTGCTTGAAGATATCGAACTTTTCTTTTGTAATTGACGAAAAAAAGGAGGTGCATCGCTCATTACGACACACTCTCTTTTTTTGACCTGACTTCGTCAACGTGTCGCCCAAAAATCATCAGAGAACAATGGTGCGATACGTTGATGCCGTTTTATAAGCATTATCCGATTGATAGTCTGCTTGTTTTGAGGGAAGGTTATCTGTATTTTCACAATGGTTTACGCGAATCAAGCACCTTGTCAACACTCATGTTTATATTGGACAATTTAGGAAGTCATCATACAGCCATCCACAAGCGCACCATCTGCATCGCCAGGTCTGCCTGTGGACAGCTGTGCTCCCTCCTTCGCCCCACTACAGCTCTTTCAGGATGCGCGAATTGGCACGGTCGATCACCACGTTACCCAAGGAAGCCAGGTAGATTTGTGTCGTGCGCTCGGAGTGATGGCCCATGCCCTCGCTGATGACCGACAGCGGGATGTGCTTGCTGCGGGCTATGCTCGCCCAGCTGTGGCGTGCCACATACATCGTCAGTGGGGAGGACAGGCCGAGCTTCCGGGACAAGGTCTTCAGCTGACGGTTCACCAGGTGGATGGCGTTCAGGTACTGACGGCGCTCATCGTCGCTCCGACGGATGATGGGCAGCAGGTAGGGCGACTCGTTCACTGGATATTTGTCCAGCAGTGCCTGCATGCAACCCTCCCAGCGGATGCAGAGGCGTTGCCCCGTCTTCCGGCGGCGGTAGGTGAGAAAACCGCCCTTCAGGTCGTTGCGGCGCAGGTAGGCCATGTCGACGAACGACATGCCACGGGTGTAGAAACTGAAGAGGAACATGTCGCGCGTAAAGTCGAGCGAGGCGTCGGCTGACAGGTCCAGCTGCTTCAGGTGCCGGATGACCGTCAGAGGGACAGCGCGCTTGCGGGTCTTCTCAATCCCCGTATAGACACGACGGAAGGGATACCGCTGCTCCGTCAGCCCGCAGTCCACCGCACGGTTGTAGACGGCACGGAGGATACGCATGTAGAACGAGATGGTGTTGAGGGCGATGCCCTCGGCCTTCAGGCAGGCTTCATAGGAGACGGCAAGGTCGGCATTCCACTCGTCGAGCGCCACGTCCAGTCCGCGTCGGAAGGTGGCGAAGCTGTGCAACGCCGAGAGATAGGTCTCCGCGGTACGCACCCTGCCCAACGTGTGCAGTCGGGAAATCTCGCCGCGCATGAAGGTAAAGAAGGTAGGCTGTTGCGCCCACTCGCGGAAGTGGACAGCCACATCGTCCACCGTATAGTCCAGCCCCGAATCATCCAGCGACATGATAATCTTACGGAGGCGCATGCGTCCCAGCGTCAGTTGCTCCTGCACGCGTTGCAGCACCGCACCGCGCCGGTCGTCGGCAGAGTCTGACGGACGGATGACCGCCTCACGCTTGCCGTCCCACTCGGAGGGGAACACCTTGCAAGGGGTATTGATGAACCGGACGGTGCTGTTGTGGATAATCTGATAGTACAGGCGGCCTTCCTTCCCGTCTACCGTGGATGGCCTGAATTTCACTTTTACGGATGTCATAGTTTCTTCTTTTAGTTAAACATTTATTACTTCGTGCCGGTCCCGTTCCGTCCGGAGAGACAGACCGACTCACGCCCTCTGCCGACAGGCAGGACAAGGGTCAGCGAAAGCAGGTCTCCGGTTACGGACCGACAGACACGGGCACGGTCTGCGAAAGGTAACGACGACATGGTAAAAAGTACTGAATGAGGCAGTCCCTTTTTCCACCGCTTCCCTCTCCATCGGGAGCAGTTTTTCACCGGCGGGAGCTGTGCCGTTCCCCTTTTTTTGACCGACGGAAGCACAAACCATACTACGTATGACCTGTCGGACAAGGAGTTTCCGGTCCGACAGAGTTTGGAACACAAGGCTGTTTTTCTTATCTTTGCATCAGACGGCAGGTTAGAAAGAATCATTTTATGCTTACATTCTGACACCTCATCCACAGTTCCGCCACACGCGCAGTCTGTCATTCGCTCCACGAGGGAGCACCCGTCCTGCCGAAATAATCAGTTTTATGAACCCGCGAACCACCGCCCCTGACCGGACGGAAGGTTTCGTTGTAAGAATTGACGCTTTATGAGACATAAAGAAAGATTTTTATTCCCCTTGTTGTGGTTGGCAACGAGCATTGCCACGCCTGTCATTGCCCAAGAGAAAAGCTCGCTCAGGCTGGGCGGTGCCGT
This sequence comes from Mediterranea sp. ET5, assembly GCF_023337025.1. Taxonomy (NCBI): domain Bacteria; kingdom Pseudomonadati; phylum Bacteroidota; class Bacteroidia; order Bacteroidales; family Bacteroidaceae; genus Mediterranea; species Mediterranea sp. ET5. The sequence goes on from NZ_JAMBLN010000006.1 coordinate 142,461, forward strand.
ACGTTTCAATTATAACTTTTCGGACTGGAAGCCCGACAACCGCAAGCGCGGAGGAGACTTCGGCTTCGACGTGTTCCGGCTGAACGTCTCGTCCGCCTTCCGGCGCTTCACACTCGACGCGGAATACCGCTTCTATCCGTCAGCTTCGGGTGGCGGCATGCTGAAGCACGGCTGGATAGGCTACACGTTCGGCGACCGGCAGGCGGTCGAGGTGGGACTCACACAGGTGCCCTTCGGCATTCAGCCCTACACCGCCAACAACTACTTCTTCAACCTCAACTACTACGTGGGACTGGAGGACGACGCGGACATGGGCATCAAGTACCGCTACCGGCACGGACGGTGGGAAGCGACGCTTGCCTACTTCAAGAATGCCGACATCACCGACTTCGGCAGCAACCGTCCGACTTCGCCCGACCGCTATGCCTACGACCTGGGAGGGCGCAACAAGGAGACCCACCAGGGCAACCTCCAGGCAATCTACCGTTTCGGCAACAGCGTCCGTCAGGAGGTGGGAGTCTCGGCACTCGCCGGGGGAGTCTACAACCTCGACACCCGGCACACCGGACTCCGCACGGCTTTTGCCCTGCACTACGTCGCCGATTACCGGGCATGGAACCTGAAGGCACAATACACCACGTACGACATCCGCGCCAAGGAACCGGAGACCACATCGCCCGCCAGCGTGGAAATGGCAGCCTTCGGTGCTCCCTACCGCGTGGCCTCCCGGGCGGACATCTACACGGCGGCACTCTCCTACACCCTGCCTGTCGGGAAAGCGTTCCTCGACCGCATCAGCTTCTACAACGACTTCAGCCTGCTGCACAAGCGCACGAAAGGCTTCCGTGACAGCTACCAGAATGTGACGGGATGCTCGCTCTCGGCAGGTCCCATCCTGGCATACATCGACTATGCCGTCGGCAAGAACCACGCCTGGCTGGGACCGGAGTGGGACAATGCCTTTGCTGCCGGTCCCGACAACGGATGGCACGCACGCTTCAACATCAACGTCGGCTACTACTTCTGACGACCGACGACGGCACCGGCACCGGCACAACAAAAACATCCTTCAACCCTACCAAAAACATGAGAACCTATGAACACAGACAAGATTGAAATCAAAGACCTGTACCTCGTCTTCGGGCACGACAAACAGAAGGCCCTGAAGATGCTCCGCAAGGGAAAGACCAAACAGGAAATACTGAAAGAGACCGGATGCACCATCGCGGTCAACAACGCCAACTTCACCATCCGCCAAGGTGAGATATTCGTCATCATGGGACTGTCGGGCAGCGGCAAGTCCAGCCTGTTGCGCTGCCTCAACCTGCTCAACCGCCCCACTTCCGGCAAAGTCATCGTCAACGGGAAGGACATCGCACACATGGGCAAGGAGGAGCTGCGGCACGTACGCCGACGCGAACTTGCCATGGTGTTCCAGCACTTCGGACTGCTGCCTCACCGGACGGTCCTGGAGAACATCGCCTTCGGACTGGAGCTGCAAGGAGTGGACAAAACCGAACGCGAACAGAAAGCACGGGAGTGCATGAGCCTCGTGAAGCTCGACGGATACGCCGACATGCTCATCAGCGAACTGTCAGGCGGCATGCAGCAACGGGTGGGACTCGCCCGGGCATTGGCAAACGACCCCGAGGTGCTGCTCATGGACGAAGCCTTCTCGGCACTCGACCCGCTCATCCGCATCGAGATGCAGGACGAGCTGCTTGCCCTGCAATCGAAGATGAAGAAGACCATCGTCTTCATTACCCACGACCTCGAGGAAGCCATCAAGCTGGGCGACCGCATCGCCATCATGCGCGACGGCAACGTGGAGCAGGTGGGCACGTCGGAGGAAATCCTCACCGAACCTGCCAACGCCTACATCCGCAACTTTGTGGAGAAGGTGGAACGCCGGCGCGTCATCACCGCCGCCTCCATCATGGTCGACAAGCCGGTCGTGGCACGACTGGGCAAAGAGGGGCCCGAAGCACTGATACGGAAGATGAAGGAGCGTAAGCTGACGGTCCTGCCCGTGGTCAATGCCGACGGCATCCTCGTGGGCGAAGTCCGTTTGGGCGACCTCGTGGAGCTGCGTCAGAAGCAGGTGAAGGACATCACCCCGGCAGTCCGGGAACAGGTGCATTCGGTGTTGGGCGACACCGTGGTCGACGACATCCTTCCGCTGATGACGAAGACCAACTCGCCCATCTGGGTGGTCAACGAGCGCCGTGAGTTTGAAGGCGTCGTTCCCCTGGCATCGCTCATCGTCGAGGTAACGGGCAAGGACAAGAAAGAAATCAATGAAATCATCCAAAACGCAATAGACTTATGATAAGAATAGGAGACTATATGGAAACAGCCGTCAACTGGCTGACCGAACACGGGACCGTGTTCTTCGACACACTGAGCCACGCCGTCGAGGGCTTCATCGGCGGCTTTCAATACATCCTCACATGGATTCCCTTCTACGTGTCCATCCCCCTGCTGGGTGCGCTGGCATGGCGTAAGGCAGGCAAGGGGACGGGACTGTTCACCTTGCTCGGACTCGGGCTCATCTGCTACATGGGCTTCTGGGAAGAGACCATGCAGACGCTGGCACTAGTGCTCTCCGCTACCTGCCTCGCCCTGCTCTTCGGCATCCCCCTGGGCATCTGCATCGGCAACAGCAACCGGCTCAACCGACTCGTGCAGCCGCTGCTCGACTGCATGCAGACCATGCCCGCCTTCGTCTACCTCATCCCTGCCGTCCTTTTCTTCGGACTGGGAACGGTACCGGGAGCCTTCGCGACCATCATCTTCGCCATGCCTCCCGTGGCACGGCTGACGGGGCTGGGCATCCGTCAGGTTCCCAAGAACGTGATGGAGGCTGCCCGGTCGTTCGGGGCGACACGGACGCAGATGCTCTTCAAGGTACAGTTACCGCTGGCACTCCCGACCATTCTCACGGGGGTGAACCAGACCATCATGATGTCCCTGTAGATGGTCGTCATCTCCGCCATGATTTCTGCAGGCGGACTGGGCGAAATCGTGCTGAAGGGAATCACGCAGATGAAAATCGGACTAGGCTTTGAGGGCGGCATTGCCGTCGTCATCCTTGCCATCGTGCTCGACCGCATCACGCAGGGCATCGGGCGGAACCGTTGACAAGGGTCCCGACCGGGAGGGCTTTCTCCCTGTCGGCTTCTTTACCGACGCCTTGTCAAACGGCAAGGCGAGTACTTGCAAAACTTCTAAAAGACAAAAGCTATTATGGAAAAACGACTCATCGGGACTGTCGTGCTGTGCGCCTGCCTGTTGCTGGCAGCCTGCGGCAGACTGACCCAAAACAAGATACGCATCGCTTACGGCAACTGGGCGGAAGGCATCGCCATCACCCATCTGACCAAGGAAATACTCACGGAACAGGGATTCCAGGTGGAAATACTCAACGCCGACATCGCACCCGTCTTCACCGCACTGGCAAGGGGGAAGGCGGACGTGTTCATGGACAGCTGGCTTCCCGTCACGCATGCCGACTACTTCGAGAAATACGGCGACCGGCTGGAGATGCTCGGACAGGTGTACGACAGTGCACGCATCGGGCTGGTCGTACCGACGTACGTCACCATCAACTCCCTGGAAGAGCTGAATGCACACAAGGAACGCTTCGGAGGGGAAATCGTCGGCATTGATGCCGGGACGGGACTGATGCGCTGCAGCGAGACGGCACTCACCGACTACGGACTGGACTACAAGCTGCTCTACTCCAGCGGACCAGCCATGACTGCCCTGCTGAAGAAGGCCATAGACCAGCGGAAGTGGATTGTCGTGACGGGCTGGACACCGCACTGGAAGTTCGACCGCTTTGACCTGAAGTTCCTCAAGGACCCCAAGAACGTCTATGGCGAAGCGGAACAGATACACAGCATAGCGCGGCGGGGCTTCAGCCACGACCATCCCTACGCCGCAGCCATCATCCGCAACATCCACTTGGAGGACAAGGACATCAGCTCCCTGATGCGTGCCATCAACTACACGAAACGGACGGAGAAAGACGCCGTCCGTGAATGGATGAAAACCCACCGGGAGCTGGTCGACAGCTGGATACCCAAGGACGGAAGGCGCTAGAGGGACGGACTATTCAGCCGCGTCCTCTTCCATCTTCCGACGGATGAACTCTTTCTTCAGGTTGGCTTCCTTCTGCTCCTTCCGTATTTCTTCCATGGCGGAGAGCACCTGTGCCAGCCGGTAGACGTCGGCTATGGCCTTGCGGTCGGAGGCGGGAAGCGCCATCTTGTAGTTGCGGTCGCCGAGGAACTCCACACGGACGGGAGCGTCGGCGTGCATCACGATGAAGTCTATCACGCTGCTGTCCTGTCCCAGCACGTAGTCCGCCTTCTCAATCTTCCAACCCAGGTCGGTCGTCTCATAGATGTCCTTCGACGGGGGAGTCTGTGCAAAGGTGTCGCCGGCACTGACCTTGATGGCGGTGTGATGGATGTTCGTCCTGCCGCAATAGATGGACGTCAGGCTCATGACTCCCTGCTCGCTCACCTGTGCACGGAGGAAGGTGCGGTTGAGGTTCCGCTCCACCGTCTGGGAAGGGCTGAAGTAGTTGCCCACTTCCTGATAGGCGGTGTCCTTTTCCAGCACATAAGCACCCTTGATGGAGTCCAGCTCCGCCTGCTTGGCACGGTAGGCACTGTCCAGGTAGGCAAGTGTCCGCCCCTGCTCCTCCAGCTCAATCTGACGCATGAGCTTGATGGCCTCCTTGCGCGTGTCGAACGCCTTGGGATAGAGCGTGCGGATGCTGTCGATTTGTGACTTCGCCTCGCTGTATGCCCCCTGGGAGAACAGTTGCCCGGCGCGCTCCAGGTACACCTGCGCCTTCTTGTCGTCGCTGCCGCATGCCATCAGGAGGACGGCGATGCAGCTTATTAATAAGGTATGTTTCATCTGCTGTGATTGATTGGTTCCGGCGGCAAAAATAGAAAATCTTCAGAGCACTTACCTACGATACAGGCAAAAAGATGTATTTTTGCGCCACCAAACCCAAACCACTAGAAGCAAAGACGATGATTGAACTGACACAAGAGGACCTGAAAGACCGCTTCAAGGCCCCTATCTTCCATACAATATCAGAGACAGCCGACGAACTGGGACTAGAATGTTATGCCGTGGGCGGCTACGTGCGCGACCTCTTTCTGGAGCGTCCATCCAAGGACATCGACGTGGTGGTCGTGGGCAGCGGCATTGCCATGGCGGAAGCGCTGGGACGGAAATTGGGCAAGGGGGCACACGTGTCCGTGTTCCGCAACTTCGGCACGGCACAGGTGAAATACCACGGTACGGAAGTGGAGTTCGTCGGTGCACGCCGCGAATCCTACACCCATGATTCCCGCAAACCCGTCGTCGAGGACGGGACGCTGGAGGACGACCAGAACCGCCGCGACTTCACCATCAACGCCCTGGCAGTCTGTCTCAACAGGCAGCGGTACGGCGAACTGGTGGACCCCTTCGGCGGACTGGAGGACCTGCGCGACAAGCTCATCCGGACGCCGCTCGACCCCGACATCACCTTCAGCGATGACCCGCTGCGGATGATGCGCTGCGTCCGCTTTGCCACCCAGCTGAACTTCCACATCGACGACGAGACCTTCGAGGCGTTGTCGCGCAACCGCGAACGCATCAACATCATCTCCCGGGAACGCATCGCCGACGAGCTGAACAAAATCATCCTCTCTCCCGTCCCGTCGAAAGGCTTCGTCGACCTGGACCGCTGCGGACTGCTGGAACTCATCTTCCCCGAGTTCGTCGCCCTGCAGGGAGTGGAGACGGTCAACGGACGCGCCCATAAGGACAACTTCTACCACACGCTGGAGGTGCTCGACAACATCTCCCGCGTCACGGACAACCTGTGGCTGCGCTGGGCGGCACTGCTCCACGACATCGCCAAGCCACGCACCAAACGCTGGGAACCCCGCATCGGCTGGACGTTCCATAACCATAATTATATCGGCGAACGGATGATTCCCGACCTCTTCCGCCGCATGAAGCTCCCCATGAACGAGAAGATGAAGTACGTCCAAAAGCTCGTGAGCCTCCACATGCGCCCCATCGTCATTGCGGACGACGAGGTGACCGACTCTGCCGTGCGCCGTCTGCTGTTCGAAGCGGGCGACGACATCGACGACCTGATGACCCTCTGCGAGGCGGACATCACCTCGAAGAACCAGACACGCAAGCAACGTTTCCTCGACAACTTCAAGCTCGTCCGCCAAAAGCTGAAGGACCTGGAGGAGCGCGACCGCATCCGCAACTTCCAGCCCCCCGTGACGGGCGAAGAAATCATGGAGGTGTTCAACCTCCAGCCCTGCCGGGAAATCGGCTCGCTGAAAAGCTCCATCAAGGACGCCATCCTCGACGGCATCATCCCCAACGAGCACGATGCCGCCTATGCCTACATGCTGGAGAAAGCCGCCAAGATGGGACTGACCCCCGTGAAGGCACAGTAAGCCGATAGCAGAAAACCCGGCTTCCGGAAAAAGCTTTTGTAATCGCCTCTTTTTGAGCACCCTCGTACGAGCCTGTCCGTAGCGTCGTGCGGACGTGTCCGCACCGTCGTACCGACGCGTCCGTACGAGCGTGGCGACCCATCCGTACGCCACGACGGAAAACCCGGACTGAAAGAATCCCCTCCATCGGCAATAAATTCCTGTCAAATCCATCCGCGGATAAGAATCTTTCGTATATTTGCTGCATAAATATAAGCAATATGAAGAAAACAGTTCGCGCATGGGTCAACATCCTGTTGGGATGTACCATTCTCGCTGCCGGGTTCGTCTTCTTTATCAATCCCTACAACATCGTCCCCGGCGGTGTCTATGGAGCCAGCATCGTGCTCCACAACCTATTCCCCTCCATCCAGGTGGGTACCTTCGGCTATATGTTCGACATTCCGCTGCTCATCCTCTCGGTGCTCCTGCTGGGTGCCAAGCTGGGCACGCGTACCATCGCCGCCGCCCTCATCACCCCGCTCCTCATGAACATCATGTCGCGCCTCGTCTATCCCACACAGGAGGCACTGGAACAGCTTGACCCGGCACAGCTGCTGGGAGGCAGCCTCAACATGAGCGACCATCTGATGCTCACCGCCGTCATCGGCGCTGCCGTCATCGGTATCGGGACGGGCATCGTCGTGCGCAACCAGGCGACGACAGGCGGAAGTGACATCGTCGGGATGCTCCTGCAGAAATACGCCCACATCCGCTTCTCCAATGCCATCCTGCTCGTCGACGGGACAGTGGTCTGCTTCGGACTGGTGGTCATCGGCTTCGGCATCGGCAGCGCGGACGATGTCAGCCAGCCCTCATGGCACCTCTCGCTCTACTCGCTCATCTCCATCTTCATCATCTCACGCGTCATAGCCTACATGATTAATGGCGCCAAGAACGACAAGCTCATCTTCGTCATCAGCCAGAAGCACCAGGAAGCCTTGCGACAGTACATCCTCAAGGACCTCGACCGCACGGCTACCTACATCAAGAGCAGCGGACTCTACACACAGGAGGACAAGGAAATGCTCTTCCTCGTGGTGAGCTACAAGGAGGTCACGGGCATCAAACTGAAGATCAAGGAGGTCGACCCCGACGCCTTCGTGGTCGTGACCGATGCCTACGACACGTTCGGTGCCGGCTGGAAGGAACTGCCCTCGCCCAACGACGTGCAACCGGAATAACCCGGGCGTTGACCGACGGCAAGGGGCAACGGGACGCGGGTTTGTCAACATTTAAACTTAACAAAGGTGATTATAGCGTAATTCTCTGCCGGAAAGTTGCTTGTTCGACGGAAGTTGGCTAGTATTGCGAAAACTCTGTCTATGAAGCGACTCATCCATCTCTTGTTGGCAGGACTCCTGTGCGGAGCATTCCTGCCTCGTCCGGCACACGCCTGTACCGGAATCACACTGCACACCGCCGACAGCCTGCCTATCCTGGCACGCACCATCGAATGGGGCGGAAGCGACCTGAACAGCCAGTATGTCATTGTCCCACGAGGCTATGCACAGCAGTCTTACGTCCCCAGCGGCACGACCGACGGGATGCCCTTCCGTGCCCGTTACGGTTACGTGGGGCTTGCCGTGGAGCAAAAGGAGTTCGTTGCCGAAGGGCTGAACGAGAAGGGACTCTCTGCCGGGCTGTTCTACTTCCCGAGCTACGGAGTTTATGAGACGTATGATGCCCGCCATCGGCAGACGAGCATCGCCGACCTGCAACTGGTGAGCTGGATTCTGGGCAGCTGCGCCACGGTCGATGAGGTGAAGACTGCCCTCGAAGGGGTACATGTCGTCGCCATCGACCCGCGTGCCTCGACCGTCCACTGGCGGTTTGCCGACCCCACGGGACGGCAGGTCGTGCTCGAAATCATCGGCGGCAAGCTGCACTTCTACGAGAATCCCCTGGGCGTGCTCACCAACTCCCCCGGCTTCGAGTGGCAGCTGACCAACCTGAACAACTATGTCAACCTCTTCCCCGGCAGTGCCCCGGCACAGCAGCTCGGCGGCATCCGTCTGTCACAATTCGGTGCCGGCAGCGGCTTCCTGGGTATCCCCGGTGACGTCACCCCTCCTTCCCGCTTCGTCCGTGCCGCTTTCTACCAGGCGACTGCGCCCCGTGCCAAGTCAGCCGAAGGCGCCGTCCGTCAGTGCTTCCAGATACTGAACAACTTCGACATCCCCATCGGCATCGAAGTGTCACGAGGCGAACAGGCGCCCGACCTGCCCAGCGCCACCCAATGGACCTCTGCCACTGACCCGACCCACCGCGTCATCTACTACCGCACGATGCGCAACAGCACCATCCGCAGCATCGACCTCACCCGGATAGACTTCAGCCGCACAGCCTACCGTGCCGTACCGCTCGACGAAGTGAGGGAACAGCCCATCGTGCCGGTGGATGTGCAATAAACCTGCCCGCCGAAGATACAACCTGCGGAAGAAAGCCGTAACTTTGCGCCCGGAAAAGAAAACGGTATACGACTAAACATCACTGACAACATGGAACTTCCCAAAGACCCGATGATGCTCTACAGCCTCATCAATATGAAGCTGCGCGACAGCTACCCGTCGCTTGACGCCTTGTGTGACGACCTTCACCTTGACAAGCAGGCCCTCATCCGCACACTTGCACAGGCAGGATTTGAGTACAGTGCCGAGCACAACAAGTTCTGGTAAGCCGCCGTCCGACATGATTTTACTTAAAATATATAAAAGTTTTTCGTTCCGCCTACGGAAGTATAGGTTTCCTTTCTATATTTGCGCGACATGAAACGAAACACACTCGCATATCTTCTTTTAGGCACGAAGTGCATAGCTCTTCATGGCACGCGGACCGCCGCAGCCGTGATTGTCTATCCGCTTCGTGCCTAAATATTTCTTACCCTCCCCACCGACGTCTCCCCGCAGCGGGAGCCAAGCAGCAGAACCACATCTATCAACATACCCAAACTTTATGGACGAAATAGTCATAATTATACTACTCATTCTCCTTAACGGCGTCTTTGCCATGTCTGAAATAGCGGTCATCTCCGCCCGTAAGTCGAGCCTCTCGACCGACCTCAAGAAGGGAAGCAAGTCCGCCAAGATGGCGCTGAAACTTGCCAACGACCCCGACCGCTTCCTCTCCACCGTACAAATCGGCATCACCCTCATCGGCATCCTGACCGGTATCTACTCCGGCGCCACACTTGCCGACGACTTCTCCGAGTTGCTGACGGATGCCGGCTTCCCTGCCGCCTATGCCCGACTGACGGCACAAACCATCATCATCATCCTCGTGACCTACCTGACCATCATCTTCGGTGAACTTGTACCGAAGCGCATCGGACTGAGCCTCGCGGAGAAAGCCTCGAAGGCCGTCGCACGTCCGATGTATGTCCTCTCCCTCATCGCCGCACCCTTCGTGTGGATTCTGGCAAAGAGCACCGAGGTGATGTTCAACCTGCTCGGCATCAAGGAAGCCGAGAGCAAAGTGACGGAAGAGGAAATCAAGTCGATTGTGCAGGAAGGAAAGGAAGACGGCGAAGTGCAGGAGGTGGAGCAGGACATCGTGGAGCGGGTGTTCCTCCTGGGCGACCTCAAGGTCAGCTCGCTCATGACCCACCGCACCGACACGGTGGCGCTCGACATCCACTACACGAAGGACGAGATTAAGGCCATCCTCGAGAAGAACCTCTTCGAGACCTATCCGGTGGTCGACCGTACGTTTGACAACATGCTGGGCATCATCGGCCTGAAGGACCTCATCTTCCTTTTCGACCAGGATGAGTTCACCCTCGCCGACGCCGTGCGCCCCGCCACCTATTTCCACGACAACATGAGTGTCTACAAGGCACTGGAACAGATGAAGGAACACCGGTTGAGCCAGGCCTTCATCTGCGACGAGTTCGGAAGCTTCCAGGGCATCATCACGCTGAAGGACATCCTCGGCGGACTGGTGGGCACCATCGAAGGCAGCAACAACGAACCGGAAATCATCAAGCGCAGCGACTCCGACAGCTGGCTGGTCGACGGACAGTGCACCTTCTACAACTTCCTCTCCTACTTCGACCAGGAAGACCTCTACGAGAGCAACAGCACCTACAACACCGTGGGCGGACTCATCCTCGAACTGTTGGAGCACATCCCGCAGTCGGGTGAGAAAGTCGACTGGAAGGGATTCCACTTCGAGATTGTCGACATGGACGGCGCCCGCATCGACAAGGTGCTCGTCACCGTGGAGCCGAACATCCTGCAAGGCAACATCGGCTGACGTCATGGACGCACTGACCCGGGACCGACTCCGCCAATGGGCGGAGGAATACCACAACGAACGCTTCATCACGGGAGACCCCGTGCAGTTCCCCCACCGCTACCGACGCAAGCAGGACATCGAGGTGAGCGGACTGCTCACGGCCATCCTCAGCTTCGGCTCACGGACGCAGATTCTGAAGAAGGCGGACGAGCTGGACTGTCTGATGGGCGGCAGTCCGTGGCAGTACGTGCTCTCCCGACGTTGGGACACGGACTTCCCGTCGACCCGTCGCGACAGCTTCTACCGCATGCTGTCCTACGCCGCTTTCCGCACTTATTTCGAACGGCTGCATGCAGCCTATACCCGCTACAGCAGTCTGGAGGAAGCCCTCCTCGCCTGTCCGGGGACACCGATGGAACGTCTCTGCGCCTTCCTCGGCGTGTCGTCCGCCAGTCCGCAGAAGAAGCTCAACATGTTCCTGCGCTGGATGATCCGCCCGCAAGGTCCTGTCGACTTCGGCATCTGGCAGTCCTTCTCCCCCTCCGAACTGCTCATCCCCCTCGACACCCATGTCTGCCGCATCGCCTGCGACCTGGGTCTGATTCCGAAGCCCACCTTCTCCCTGCGCAATGCCCGCTTCATCACGGAGGCATTGGCGGAAGTGTTCCCCGGAGACCCCTGTCTGGGCGACTTCGCCCTGTTCGGCTACGGAGTGAGCCACACCGGAAAGGGAGCCGTTTAAGAAAAAAACATATAATCCGGTACCTCCGTGCGACATAATCTACACAATAGAGGGACCGTATCTAACAAAAAAACACTAATTTTGCGCCAAACGAAATACTTGAAAAACTAATACCCTAAAATTACTAACAAAAGCATGGAAGCAGTATTCAGCTACATTATCGGTCTGGGGGCAGCCGTCATGATGCCTATCATCTTTACGATACTCGGCGTGTGTATCGGTATCAAATTCGGAAAAGCGCTCAAGAGCGGATTGCTCGTCGGCGTGGGTTTTGTGGGACTCTCGGTCATCACGGGACTGCTCACCGACAGCTTGGGCGAACCGCTCAAGAAGGTCACTGAAATCTATGGCCTGAGCCTGGGCATCTTCGACATGGGATGGCCCGCCGCGGCTTCCGTGGCATACAACACCTCGGTGGGTGCATTCATCATTCCCGTCTGCCTGGCGGTGAACATCGTGATGCTCCTCACCAAGACTACCAAGACAGTCAACATCGACCTGTGGAACTACTGGCACTTCGCCTTCATCGGGGCAGTGGTCTACTTTGCCTGCGGCAACATCTGGTGGGGCTTCTTCGCCGCCATCATCTGCTACATCATCACCCTCATCATGGCAGACCTGACCGCCGACAAGTTCCAGAAATACTACGACGGCATGGACGGCATCTCCATCCCGCAACCGTTCTGCCAAGGATTCGTGCCGTTTGCCGTAGTCATCAACAAGGTGCTCGACAAGATTCCCGGCTTTGACAAGCTCAACATTGACGCCGAAGGCATGAAGAAGAAATTCGGCATCATGGGCGAACCGCTCTTCCTCGGCGTCATCGTGGGATGTGCCATCGGCGCACTTGCTTGCAAGGACAGCCAGGAACTCGTTGCCGGCATCCCCGGTATCCTCGGACTGGGCATCAAGATGGGAGCCGTCATGGAGCTGATTCCGCGCATCACCAGCCTCTTCATCGAAGGACTGAAACCCATCTCCGACGCCACCCGCGAACTCATCGCCCGCAAATTCAAGAACAGTGCCGGTCTGAACATCGGCATGAGCCCGGCATTGGTCATCGGTCATCCCACGACCCTGGTCGTTTCGCTGCTGCTCATCCCCGTCGTGCTGTTCCTCTCGGTCATCCTGCCGGGCAACCAGTTCCTTCCGCTGGCCTCACTCGCCGGCATGTTCTACCTCTTCCCTGCCGTGCTCCCCATCACCAAGGGTAACGTGCTGAAGACCTTCATTGTCGGACTGATAGCACTCATCGTCGGACTCTACTTCGTGACCAACCTGGCCCCCTTCTTCACCGAGGCAGCCACCGACGTCTATGTGAAGACCCAGGATGCCGCCGTACGCATCCCCGAAGGCTTCCAGGGCGGTGCGCTCGACTTCGCTTCGAGCATCTTCTCGTGGGTCATCTTCCACCTGACGTACAGCTTCAAGTACGTCGGTGCCGGCATACTCGTGCTCTTCACCATGGGCATGATGTACCTCAACCGCGTACGTATCATCAAAGCATCCGGAAACAAGAACAAGTAAAAAAAAACACATAATTATATGACTATGAAACGATTGACACTTGCCATCATGATGGGCGTGGCTGCACTGAGCGCCTCTGCCCAAGTGAACTACACCATCCAGACTGCCTGCAACCCGCAGGACGTGAAGAACTACGACACGCAACGTCTGCGCAGCGCCTTCACGATGGAAAAAGTTATGGTCCCCGACCAGATTAACGTGACTTACTCCATGTACGACCGCTTCATCTTCGGCGGTGCCGTACCTGCCACCAAAGAACTTTCACTGGACACCATCGACCCGCTGAAGGCTCCCTACTTCCTCTACAACCGTGAACTGGGCGTCATCAACGTCGGTGGAGACGGCATCGTGACGGTTGACGGGAAGGAATATGAACTGAAATTCAAGGAGGCTCTCTACGTGGGCCGCGGCAACAAGCAGGTGACCTTCAAGAGCAAGGATGCTGCCAATCCTGCCAAGTTCTACCTGAACTCCGCCACGGCACACAAGGAGTACAAGACGCAGTGGATTACCATCGACGGACGCAAGGGCTCCCTCAAGGCAAACAGCATGGCTGCCGGCAAGCTGGAGGAGAGCAACGACCGTGTCATCAACCAGCTCATCGTGAACAACGTCCTCGAGGAAGGTCCCTGCCAGCTCCAGATGGGTCTGACCGAACTGAAGCCGGGCAGCGTATGGAACACCATGCCGCCTCACGTACACAGCCGCCGCATTGAGGCCTACTTCTACTTCAACGTACCGGAAGGCAACGCCATCTGCCACCTCATGGGCGAACCGCAGGAGGAGCGTCTCGTATGGCTGCACAACGAGCAGGCTATCATGTCGCCCGAATGGTCCATCCACGCCGCTGCCGGAACGAGCAACTACATGTTCATCTGGGGTATGGCTGGAGAGAACCTCGACTACGGAGACCAGGACAAGATTCAATATCTTGAAATGAGATAAGACGGGACAACCCGTCCGCACATACACACTCCAACTGCCGACCCCTGTTGACAGTTGGAGTGTTTTTGTTTCAGAGCAAGCTGCATTCAAGTCAACAGAAAAGAAAGGAGAATAACCACCATGTACGAATTACGCATCAAGCGGGCTTATCTGCCTGCCGAACCTGCCGACGGACACCGCATCCTGATCGACCGTCTCTGGCCCCGCGGACTGTCCAAAGAGGCTGCAGCCATTGACGAATGGGCTAAAGAGGTAACCCCCTCGACCGCCCTGCGCCAATGGTTCGGACACAAAGAAGAAAATTTTGAGGAGTTCGCACACCGCTACCGGGAAGAGCTGGACGGGAATCCTGTCGCCACCGATTTCGCACGCCACTGCCACGAACTCCTGCAACAAGGCAACGTCAGCCTCATCTACGGCGCACGTAGCACCACCTGCAACCATGCCCGGGTCCTCCGCGAATGGATACTGGGACAGCCGGAAGCACAATCCGGAGACTGACTTTGTCGTAGAAATTCAAAAGCATTTCTTACCTTTGCAACGACTAACCAACGAACTTATCTTCCATTTATGAACATCACACACACCCGGGTCATCACCTTCTCCCCCACCCATACGTCGTTGCGGGTGGCAACTGCCGTGGCACGTGCCTGGCAGGACCTGCCGAACGACATACTCGACCTGACCTGTCGTCAGCTGAAATCTCCCATCCGCCTGGCAAACGACTACCTCGCCATCGTGTCCGTGCCTGTCTATGCCGGACGTGTCGCACCCCTGGCACTGACACGCCTGAAAAACGTGCTGGGCGATGCCACACCTGCCATCCTGATTGCCACCTACGGCAACCGCGACTATGAGGACGCCCTCGTCGAACTGCGGGACGTGCTCACGGCACAGGGCTTCCTCCCTCTGGCAGCAGGAGCCTTCATCGGCGAACATTCCTACAGTCGTCCCGGCATGCCCATCGCCGAGGGACGTCCCGACGCGGAAGACTGTGCAAAGGCGGAAGCTTTCGGACGAGAGGCACGACGCAAAGGTGAGTCAGTCGGAACACTGACACCTTTTTTTATCAAGGGCAACGTCCCCTACCGCACCGTCGGCACACCCACTCCCCAGGCACCTGTCTGGCAGGAGGACGACTGCACCGGCTGCGGCACCTGCATCAATTCCTGCCCCACCATGTCCATCCGCATGACCGACGATGGCGAAGTGCTGACCGAACCGTCGACCTGCATCAAGTGTTGCGCCTGCGTGAAATCCTGCCCCACCGGAGCACTGACGTTCGACACGCCCTATACCGCCATGCTCCACGCCAAATGCAGTGCACGCCGCGAGCCGGAACTGTTCCTTTAAATTAACGTTAAACTTGTAATATAACAGGTATGCATAAACTATTCGTTCTATTTATTACAACTTTATTGATTCC